>NZ_JAFHKI010000060.1 GCF_016937615.1 Pseudomonas lactucae
ACTGAGTCGTGACCTGATGGTCTCGCTTCAGCAAATTGGGTATGTGACAGCTGTCGGTTGTTTTGTGAGCGTCGAACTTCGGTTTCATCTCGTCTTCACACACCGCAATCTGGCGCCTTCTCAGGTCAGCAAATTGCTTGGGTGTTATATGGTCAAGCCTCACGGGCAATTAGTATTGGTTAGCTCAACGCCTCACAGCGCTTACACACCCAACCTATCAACGTCGTAGTCTTCGACGGCCCTTCAGGGGACTCAAGGTCCCAGTGAGATCTCATCTTGAGGCTAGTTTCCCGCTTAGATGCTTTCAGCGGTTATCTATTCCGAACATAGCTACCCGGCAATGCCACTGGCGTGACAACCGGAACACCAGAGGTTCGTCCACTCCGGTCCTCTCGTACTAGGAGCAGCCCCTCTCAAATCTCAAACGTCCACGGCAGATAGGGACCGAACTGTCTCACGACGTTCTAAACCCAGCTCGCGTACCACTTTAAATGGCGAACAGCCATACCCTTGGGACCGGCTTCAGCCCCAGGATGTGATGAGCCGACATCGAGGTGCCAAACACCGCCGTCGATATGAACTCTTGGGCGGTATCAGCCTGTTATCCCCGGAGTACCTTTTATCCGTTGAGCGATGGCCCTTCCATACAGAACCACCGGATCACTAAGACCTACTTTCGTACCTGCTCGACGTGTCTGTCTCGCAGTCAAGCGCGCTTTTGCCTTTATACTCTACGACCGATTTCCGACCGGTCTGAGCGCACCTTCGTACTCCTCCGTTACTCTTTAGGAGGAGACCGCCCCAGTCAAACTACCCACCATACACTGTCCTCGATCCGGATAACGGACCTGAGTTAGAACCTCAAAGTTGCCAGGGTGGTATTTCAAGGTTGGCTCCACGCGAACTGGCGTCCACGCTTCAAAGCCTCCCACCTATCCTACACAAGCAAATTCAAAGTCCAGTGCAAAGCTATAGTAAAGGTTCACGGGGTCTTTCCGTCTAGCCGCGGATACACTGCATCTTCACAGCGATTTCAATTTCACTGAGTCTCGGGTGGAGACAGCGCCGCCATCGTTACGCCATTCGTGCAGGTCGGAACTTACCCGACAAGGAATTTCGCTACCTTAGGACCGTTATAGTTACGGCCGCCGTTTACCGGGGCTTCGATCAAGAGCTTCGCGTTAGCTAACCCCATCAATTAACCTTCCGGCACCGGGCAGGCGTCACACCCTATACGTCCACTTTCGTGTTTGCAGAGTGCTGTGTTTTTAATAAACAGTCGCAGCGGCCTGGTATCTTCGACCGGCATGAGCTTACGGAGCAAGTCCTTCACCCTCACCGGCGCACCTTCTCCCGAAGTTACGGTGCCATTTTGCCTAGTTCCTTCACCCGAGTTCTCTCAAGCGCCTTGGTATTCTCTACCCAACCACCTGTGTCGGTTTGGGGTACGGTTCCTGGTTACCTGAAGCTTAGAAGCTTTTCTTGGAAGCATGGCATCAACCACTTCGTCGTCTAAAAGACGACTCGTCATCAGCTCTCGGCCTTAAGATCCCGGATTTACCTAAGATCTCAGCCTACCACCTTAAACTTGGACAACCAACGCCAAGCTGGCCTAGCCTTCTCCGTCCCTCCATCGCAATAACCAGAAGTACAGGAATATTAACCTGTTTTCCATCGACTACGCTTTTCAGCCTCGCCTTAGGGACCGACTAACCCTGCGTCGATTAACGTTGCGCAGGAAACCTTGGTCTTTCGGCGTGGGTGTTTTTCACACCCATTGTCGTTACTCATGTCAGCATTCGCACTTCTGATACCTCCAGCAAGCTTCTCAACTCACCTTCACAGGCTTACAGAACGCTCCTCTACCGCATCACTTACGTGATACCCGTAGCTTCGGTGTATGGTTTGAGCCCCGTTACATCTTCCGCGCAGGCCGACTCGACTAGTGAGCTATTACGCTTTCTTTAAAGGGTGGCTGCTTCTAAGCCAACCTCCTAGCTGTCTAAGCCTTCCCACATCGTTTCCCACTTAACCATAACTTTGGGACCTTAGCTGACGGTCTGGGTTGTTTCCCTTTTCACGACGGACGTTAGCACCCGCCGTGTGTCTCCCATGCTCGGCACTTGTAGGTATTCGGAGTTTGCATCGGTTTGGTAAGTCGGGATGACCCCCTAGCCGAAACAGTGCTCTACCCCCTACAGTGATACATGAGGCGCTACCTAAATAGCTTTCGAGGAGAACCAGCTATCTCCGAGCTTGATTAGCCTTTCACTCCGATCCACAGGTCATCCGCTAACTTTTCAACGGTAGTCGGTTCGGTCCTCCAGTTAGTGTTACCCAACCTTCAACCTGCCCATGGATAGATCGCCCGGTTTCGGGTCTATTCCCAGCGACTAGACGCCCTATTAAGACTCGCTTTCGCTACGCCTCCCCTATTCGGTTAAGCTCGCCACTGAAAATAAGTCGCTGACCCATTATACAAAAGGTACGCAGTCACCCAACAAAGTGGGCTCCCACTGCTTGTACGCATACGGTTTCAGGATCTATTTCACTCCCCTCTCCGGGGTTCTTTTCGCCTTTCCCTCACGGTACTAGTTCACTATCGGTCAGTCAGTAGTATTTAGCCTTGGAGGATGGTCCCCCCATATTCAGACAAAGTTTCTCGTGCTCCGTCCTACTCGATTTCATGACTAAGAGATTTTCGCGTACAGGGCTATCACCCACTATGGCCGCACTTTCCAGAGCGTTCCGCTAATCTCAAAGCCACTTAAGGGCTAGTCCCCGTTCGCTCGCCACTACTAAGGGAATCTCGGTTGATTTCTTTTCCTCAGGGTACTTAGATGTTTCAGTTCCCCTGGTTCGC
>NZ_JAFHKI010000061.1 GCF_016937615.1 Pseudomonas lactucae
CAGGACTACGGTCAGTGTGGGAGGGGGCTGCCCCGATGAGGGAGTGTCAGTAAATACATCTGGGGCTGACCCACTGCCATCGGGGGCAAGCCCCCTCCCACATTTTGATCCGGGTTCTTCAGTTCAACAGTGAAAATAGAAACCCCGGCACTTGGCCGGGGCTTCTTTGCAGCTTTACAACCTTACTTCAACTTGGCAATCGCCGCGTTGAGGGTGTTGCTTGGGCGCATGGCCTTGCTGGTCAGCTCAGGGTTCGGCGCGTAGTAGCCGCCGATGTCCACTGGCTTGCCCTGTACGGCGTTGAGCTCGGCAACGATGGTCGCTTCGTTCGCGGCCAGGGTCTTGGCCAGCTCGCCGAACTGCGCTTGCAGTGCAGTGTCTTCGGTCTGGGCGGCCAGGGCCTGGGCCCAGTACAGCGCCAGGTAGAAGTGGCTGCCGCGGTTGTCGATGTTGCCGACTTTGCGCGATGGCGACTTGTTGTTGTCCAGGAACTGGCCGGTGGCCTGGTCCAGGGTCTTGGACAGTACCAGCGCTTTCGGGTTGTTGTACGTCACACCCAAATGCTCAAGGGAGGCGGCCAGGGCCAGGAACTCGCCCAGGGAATCCCAGCGCAGGAAGTTCTCTTCCAGCAGTTGCTGTACGTGCTTGGGTGCCGAACCGCCGGCGCCGGTTTCGAACAGGCCACCGCCGTTCATCAGCGGCACGATCGACAGCATCTTGGCGCTGGTGCCCAGTTCCATGATCGGGAACAGGTCGGTCAGGTAGTCGCGCAGTACGTTGCCGGTCACCGAGATGGTGTCCAGGCCCTTGCGGGTGCGCTCCAGGGTGAACTTCATCGCGTCGACCGGCGACATGATGCGGATGTCCAGGCCTTCGGTGTTGTGGTCTTTGAGGTAAGCCTGAACCTTCTCAACCACGACGCCATCATGCGCGCGCTGTGGGTCCAGCCAGAAAATGGCCGGGGTGCCGCTGGCGCGGGCACGGTTGACGGCCAGCTTGACCCAGTCCTGGATCGGCGCGTCCTTGGTCTGGCACATGCGGAAGATGTCGCCGGCTTCGACGCTCTGTTCCATCAGCAGGTTGCCCTTGCTGTCGGTGACGCGGACCACGCCGTCAGCCTTGATCTGGAAGGTCTTGTCGTGGGAGCCGTACTCTTCGGCTTTTTTCGCCATCAGGCCAACGTTCGGCACGCTGCCCATGGTGGTCGGATCGAACGCGCCATTGGCCTTGCAGTCTTCGATGACGGCTTGGTAAATGGTGGCGTAGCAGCGATCCGGGATCACGGCCTTGGTGTCGTGCAGTTGGCCATCGGTGCCCCACATCTTGCCGGAGTCACGGATCATGGCCGGCATCGAGGCGTCGACGATCACGTCGCTCGGCACGTGCAGGTTGGTGATGCCTTTGTCGGAGTTGACCATCGCCAGAGAAGGGCGTGCGGCATAGACGGCCTGGATGTCAGCTTCGATCTGCGCTTGCTGGTCGGCCGGCAGCGCTTTGATGCGCGCGTACAGGTCGCCGATGCCGTTGTTCAGGTTGAAGCCGATCTGCTCGAGCACCGCAGCGTGCTTGGTCAGGGCGTCTTTATAGAACTCGGCAACGATCTGGCCGAACATGATTGGGTCGGAAACCTTCATCATGGTGGCTTTGAGGTGAACCGACAGCAATACGCCTTGTTTCTTGGCGTCTTCGATTTCAGCGGCGATGAACGAACGCAGGGCGTTTTTGCTCAGTACGGCGCTGTCGAGGATTTCGCCTGCTTGAGCGGTGGTCTTTTCTTTCAGGACAGTGGTGGTGCCATCCTTGCCGACCAGCTCGATTTTGACAGCATCGGCCGCTTCGATCTGTACGGCTTTTTCGCTACCGTAGAAGTCGCCGTTGCTCATGTGGGCAACGTGGGACTTGGAGTCGGCAGCCCAGGCGCCCATTTTGTGCGGGTGCTTGCGTGCATAGTTCTTGACCGACAGCGGTGCGCGGCGGTCGGAGTTGCCTTCGCGCAGGACCGGGTTCACGGCGCTGCCCTTGACCTTGTCGTAACGTGCACGGGTTTCTTTTTCCGCGTCGGTGGTTACGGTTTCCGGGTAGTCCGGCAGGGCGTATCCCTGGGCCTGCAGTTCCTTGATCGCCGCTTGCAGCTGCGGGGTCGAGGCGCTGATGTTAGGCAGCTTGATGATGTTGGCTTCAGGCGTAACGGCCAGGGCGCCCAGTTCGGCGAGGTGGTCCGGTACGGCTTTGGCGCCCAGTTGCTCGGGGAAGCTTGCGAGGATGCGCCCGGCGAGGGAAATGTCGCGGGTTTCCACGGCAATATCAGCGGAAGCGGTGAAGGCCTCTACGATAGGCAGCAGTGAATAGGTGGCGAGGGCTGGGGCTTCGTCGGTGAAGGTGTAGATGATCTTCGAGCGGGTGGGCATATTCGGATTAACTCTCTTCTTTGCTGAAAGCGTGCGCAGAAACTCGAGATGCGCCGGGTGGAGCGCGTTCGTTCAAAGTCATCCATGAGCGAAAGGTCGAGATTTCTTCGCGGTGATGTTGGGTTGCATCAGTCGAGCGTCAAGCGGGTGGACTATTGTAATAGTCCTGCTTTGTAGCTGAGGGCCCTGTTCCAGAGCGGTCTGCCGTCGTGACTCTTTGGTCAGCGGCGGCATTATACATAGGTCGCTATGCTTACGCCGAGCCTTCATACAAAAGGTGTGTCGTCCATTGGTCTAAAGGTCGCAGGTGCCGGGTTACGCCTAAAGTCGCATGATGTGCTCAAGATTGGCGCTTTTCCCTTTGCTTTCAGGCTTGTAGGCGACAATTTATGCTGTTTTCGATGCAAATGAGCGTGGCGTGAGGTTTAAGTCGCCATTTATCTGGAGTAGGCTCGAACGCAGCCAGATGTTCAATCCATAGATGGAGTTCAGCATGGGATACAAGAAGATTCAGGTTCCGGCAGTCGGCGACAAAATCACCGTCAATGCAGACCATTCTCTCAATGTTCCTGACCAACCGATCATCCCTTATATCGAAGGTGACGGTATTGGCGTCGACATCAGCCCGGTGATGATCAAGGTGGTCGACGCAGCTGTTGAAAAAGCCTACGGCGGCAAGCGCAAGATCTCGTGGATGGAGGTGTATGCGGGCGAAAAGGCTACACAGGTCTACGACCAGGACACCTGGCTGCCCCAGGAAACCCTGGATGCGGTCAAGGATTACGTGGTGTCCATCAAGGGCCCGTTGACCACGCCGGTGGGTGGCGGTATCCGTTCGTTGAACGTGGCGTTGCGTCAGCAACTGGACCTGTATGTGTGCCTGCGCCCGGTGCGCTGGTTCGAGGGCGTGCCCAGCCCGGTCAAGAAGCCCGGCGACGTGGACATGACCATCTTCCGCGAAAACTCCGAAGATATTTACGCCGGGATCGAGTGGAAGGCCGGCTCGCCGGAGGCCACGAAGGTGATCAAGTTTCTCAAGGAAGAAATGGGCGTCACCAAGATCCGTTTCGACCAGGATTGCGGGATTGGCATCAAGCCAGTATCGCTTGAGGGCACCAAGCGCCTAGCGCGCAAGGCCCTGCAATATGTGGTGGATAACGACCGCGACTCGCTGACCATCGTGCACAAAGGCAACATCATGAAGTTCACTGAAGGTGCCTTCAAAGAGTGGGCCTATGAAGTGGCGGCCGAGGAGTTCGGCGCGACCCTGCTCGATGGCGGCCCGTGGATGCAGTTCAAGAACCCGAAGACCGGCAAGAACGTGGTGGTCAAGGACGCGATTGCCGACGCCATGCTCCAGCAGATCCTGTTGCGTCCGGCCGAATATGACGTGATTGCGACCCTCAACCTCAATGGCGACTACCTGTCCGACGCGCTGGCGGCGGAGGTGGGCGGTATCGGTATCGCGCCAGGGGCCAACCTGTCCGACACTGTGGCGATGTTCGAAGCCACCCACGGCACCGCGCCCAAATATGCGGGCAAGGATCAGGTCAACCCGGGGTCGTTGATCCTGTCGGCGGAAATGATGCTGCGCCACATGGGGTGGATCGAGGCGGCCGATCTGATCATCAAAGGCACCAATGGCGCGATTTCGGCGAAGACGGTGACCTACGACTTCGAGCGGTTGATGGAGGGCGCCAAGTTGGTGTCGTCGTCGGGCTTTGGGGATGCGCTGATTTCGCATATGTAAGGCTTGGGCAATAAAAAACGCCGCCCCACTTTTTTACTGGGGCGGCCGTTTTTTTTCGCGAGTTACACGCCCGACGGCGAGTCAGGCCGTTTGTCTGTTCTCATTATGAGCGTGTGGGGCTGCGGGTGTTTCCGGTGTTTCAGCTTTCACTGTATCAATCTTGATAGCATGTTTCCCTTTTGGGCCTTGAATGATATCAAAGCGCACCGGTTGACCAGCCTTCAGCGTCTTATAGCCTTCCATTTGGATCGCCGAATAATGCGCAAAAAGGTCCTCGTCCTTACCGTCTTCGATAATAAAGCCATATCCCTTGGCATTATTGAACCACTTGACCTTGCCGATCTTGCTGCCAGACATAACCCATTTCCTTCTGCACCAGACTCCATCACTGGAGTATCATCCAGTTTATCCGTCCTAACCCGAATAAATAAGGTTGACTGCGCGGACCTTTTTTACCCACTGTGGGTTCTATTGTTTGTAACACCGTTTTGCCGATAGTCAAGGCGACCAGTCAGTCAGTGTTGAAATTCTGACAGCTCGCCCCCACCACTGTATTTGAACCACTGACGAACCTTTCTTTCCATGCATGCATTCAGCCAGATTCGACTAACATTCAATCAGGATCGACCGGATCACGAACACGATGACGACGGTTCTGCAGGCATTGCTGTCAAAGAGGCCAAGCCTGCTTTACAGGCGCCGCCGATGTACAAGGTGGTTTTGTTCAATGATGACTACACACCGATGGATTTCGTCGTCGAAGTGCTCGAGGTGTTTTTCAACCTGAACCGAGAGTTGGCGACCAAGGTAATGCTGGCCGTTCACACAGAAGGACGGGCAGTATGTGGAGTGTTTACCCGTGACATCGCCGAGACAAAGGCCATGCAGGTCAACCAGTACGCCAGGGAAAGCCAGCATCCGCTACTCTGTGAAATCGAGAAGGACGGTTAACGCCGACCACTTGGGTATGAGGTGAAGCTATGTTAAACCGCGAGCTCGAAGTCACCCTCAATCTTGCCTTCAAGGAGGCTCGTTCGAAGCGTCATGAATTCATGACCGTCGAACACCTGCTGCTGGCACTTTTGGACAATGAAGCTGCCGCCACCGTGTTGCGTGCGTGCGGCGCCAACCTCGATAAACTCAAGCATGATCTGCAGGAGTTCATCGACTCCACCACGCCACTGATCCCCGTGCATGACGAGGACCGCGAAACCCAGCCAACCCTGGGCTTCCAGCGGGTATTGCAGCGTGCCGTGTTCCACGTACAGAGCTCCGGTAAGCGTGAAGTCACAGGCGCCAATGTGCTTGTGGCGATTTTCAGCGAGCAGGAAAGCCAGGCCGTGTTTCTGCTCAAGCAGCAGAGCGTTGCCCGTATTGATGTCGTCAACTACATTGCCCACGGTATCTCCAAGGTGCCCGGGCACGGCGATCATTCCGAGGGTGAGCAGGATATGCAGGACGACGAGGGCGGTGAGTCTTCTTCTTCAAGCAACCCGCTGGACGCCTATGCCAGCAATCTCAATGAGCTGGCGCGCCAGGGGCGGATCGATCCGCTGGTGGGGCGTGAGCTGGAGGTTGAGCGTGTCGCGCAGATCCTGGCGCGTCGTCGCAAGAACAACCCATTGCTGGTGGGCGAGGCGGGCGTGGGTAAAACCGCGATTGCCGAAGGCCTGGCCAAGCGCATCGTCGACAACCAGGTGCCGGACCTGCTGGCCAGCAGTGTCGTCTACTCGCTTGATCTGGGCGCGTTGCTCGCGGGGACCAAGTACCGTGGCGACTTCGAGAAGCGCTTCAAGGCGCTGCTCGGCGAATTGAAAAAACGCCCGCAGGCGATCCTGTTTATCGATGAAATCCACACGATCATTGGCGCCGGTGCGGCATCCGGTGGCGTGATGGACGCTTCCAACCTGCTCAAGCCATTGTTGTCGTCTGGCGACATCCGTTGCATCGGTTCGACTACGTTCCAGGAATTTCGCGGCATCTTCGAAAAGGACCGTGCCCTGGCGCGTCGCTTCCAGAAAGTCGATGTGTCCGAACCGTCGGTTGAAGACACCATCGGCATTCTGCGCGGGCTCAAGGGGCGTTTTGAGGCGCACCATGGCATCGAGTACACCGATGAGGCCCTGCGTGCCGCCGCAGAGCTGGCGTCGCGCTACATCAATGACCGTCATATGCCTGACAAGGCCATCGACGTGATTGACGAGGCGGGTGCCTATCAGCGCCTGCAGCCGGTCGAGAAGCGTGTGAAGCGCATCGATGTGCAGCAGGTCGAGGACATCGTGGCGAAGATCGCGCGGATTCCGCCTAAACACGTCAACAGCTCCGACAAGGAACTGCTGCGTAACCTGGAGCGTGACCTGAAGCTGACCGTGTTCGGCCAGGATGCGGCCATCGATGCGCTGTCCACCGCGATCAAGTTGTCGCGTGCGGGCCTCAAGTCGCCGGACAAGCCCGTCGGTTCGTTCCTGTTCGCCGGCCCGACCGGCGTCGGCAAGACCGAGGCTGCGCGGCAATTGGCCAAGGCCATGGGGATCGAGCTGGTACGCTTCGACATGTCCGAGTACATGGAGCGCCACACTGTGTCGCGCCTGATCGGTGCGCCTCCGGGCTATGTCGGTTTCGACCAGGGCGGTCTGTTGACCGAAGCGATCACCAAGCAACCGCATTGCGTATTGCTGCTCGATGAAATCGAGAAGGCTCACCCGGAAGTCTTCAATCTGCTGTTGCAGGTGATGGATCACGGGACCCTGACCGACAACAACGGGCGCAAGGCGGACTTCCGCAACGTGATCGTGATCATGACCACCAACGCCGGTGCCGAAACCGCCGCGCGGGCTTCGATCGGTTTTGCGCATCAGGATCACTCTTCCGATGCGATGGAAGTGATCAAGAAGAGCTTTACGCCGGAGTTCCGCAACCGCCTGGACACCATTATCCAGTTTGGTCGCCTCAGCCATGAGGTCATCAAGAGCGTGGTGGACAAGTTCCTCACCGAGCTTCAGGCGCAGTTGGAAGACAAGCGCGTGCAACTGGACGTAACCGACGCGGCGCGCAACTGGCTGGCAGAGGGGGGTTACGACGCGGCGATGGGCGCCGGCCAATGGCGCGTCTGATCCAGGACAAGATCAAGCGGCCACTGGCCGAAGAGATCCTGTTTGGCGAACTGTCCGACCATGGTGGTGTGGTGCATATCGACCTGAAGGACGGCGAATTGACCTTCGAGTTCGAAACCACGGCTGAAATGGCCTGATAGCTGACCGCAACAAAGCAAAAGGCGCCGAGAGGCGCCTTTTTGCTGTCTTGGAATACGGTCATTAAAACAATCACATATCAATGTGGGAGGGGGGTTGCATACATAAATGGCACACACAAAAACGCCCGGCATAACCGGGCGTCTTGTATTGACTTGCTTAGCGAGCGCGGTAAGTGATGCGCCCTTTGCTCAAGTCATAGGGCGTCAGCTCGACGCGCACTTTGTCACCGGTAAGAATACGAATGTAGTTCTTGCGCATCTTGCCGGAGATATGCGCGGTTACGACGTGCCCATTTTCCAACTCCACACGAAACATGGTGTTGGGCAGGGTGTCGACGACAGTGCCTTCCATTTCGAAGCTGTCTTCTTTCGACATGCAGTAAAGCCCTCGGTATCCAGTGAATGGCCCGGTGCAACTGCGCCAGGCAAAAGCGGCGTGCATTGTGCCCGAAAAAGGGTGTTTAAGCCAAGGGGTTCTAGTTAAGCACGACCCATCTTTGATTAATCAGCAGTTCAATCGGCCGATATTGGGTCTTGTAGCTCATCTTTTTGCAGTTTTTTATCCAGTAGCCGAGGTACACGGCCTCCAGTTCCTGGCGCAGTGCTTCGCCGATTTGCCAGAGGATCGCGAAACGTCCCAGGCTGCGGCGTTCTTCGTCGGGGTCATAGAAGGTGTAGACGGCCGATAGGCCATTGGGTAGTAAATCGGTCACGGCGACGGCCAGCAGGCGGCCCTCCGCCCGAAACTCATAGAAGCGCGAAAAGGGCAGGTCGCGCACCAGGAAGGTGGAGAATTGGTCGCGACTGGGCGGGAACATATCGCCGTCGGCGTGGCGTTGCTCAATGTAGCGCTGGTAAAGGTCGAAATATTCTTCGGTAAACCGCGGCTTGCTCGCAGTGACCGTCAGGTCGGCGTTGCGTTTGAAGATGCGCTTCTGGTTGCGGTCCGGCAGAAACTGCGCCACGGGGATGCGGGCGGGCACGCAGGCGTTGCAGTTCTGGCAATGGGGCCGGTACAGATGATCGCCGCTGCGGCGAAAGCCCATTTCCGAAAGGTCGGCATACACATGCACGTCCATCGGCTGGCTGGGGTCGAGGAACAGCGTGGTGGCCTGCTCATCGGGCAGATAGCTGCAAGAGTGGGCTTGAGTGGCATAAAACTTCAAGCGCGCCAGCTCGGTCATGATCAACCCTCGGGATAAGCTTTGAAATAAGTGTAAGCCAGGTACGCGCAAGTCGCTTAAGAAACCCACGGTCCAGCGGTGGGCTGATCCAAATGCTCTTGCAGCAAGCCTGCGAATTCGCTGCGGGGAATGGCGCGAGCACCCAGGCTGTGCAGGTGGTCGTTGGGCATCTGGCAGTCGATCAGGACAAAACCCCAGGCCCTCAATTGGCCGACCAGCGTGGCAAAGCCAAATTTCGACGCGTTGTCGGCGCGGCTGAACATCGATTCGCCAAAGAACAATCGACCCATTGCCAGGCCATACAAGCCGCCCACCAGCCTGTCGTCGTCCCATACCTCTACCGAATGGGCGTAGCCGCGCTTGTGCAGCTCCAGGTAGGCGTTCTGGATGCCTTCGGTGATCCAGGTGCCGTCGGCGTAGGCGCGAGGCGCGGCGCAGGCCTGGATGACGGCGGCGAAATTCTGATCGAACGTGACCCTGTAACGCTGTTGGCGCAACAGTTTGCCCAAGCTGCGTGATACGTGCAATTCGTCGGGAAAGATCACTGTGCGCGGGTCGGGCGACCACCAGAGGATCGGCTGGCCCTGCGAGAACCACGGAAAACAGCCGTGGCGATAGGCTTGCACCAGTCGCTCGGCCGACAGGTCGCCGCCGGCGGCGAGCAGCCCGTTGGGTTCGCGCATGGCTTTGGCCAGCGGCGGGAAGGTCAATGAATCGCGTTGCAACCAGGTCAGCATCGGCATCCAGGCTTGTGGGAAGGGAGGGGAGTGGCAGGGATGACGCCTGCGTTCAAGCTGTGATTATTGTCGACGCGGCGCTCTGGGGCCAGCCCGAACAGGGCGTTATCGTCGCTGGGCATTTCTGCAACTCTAGGCTGGGGGTGTGGTCGTAATCGGGTCTGCCCCATGCAGGCCATTTGCCAAGCTGCTCTGGATTGGTAAAAACCGCGCATAAGCCTTTGTCAGCAAAGACAATGCATGCTCAAATTGAACATGTTGTGACACTTGAGTGTAGCCGGCTGCGGGGTGACAGGCAGGGGCGTGGCATCGCAGACACAAACCCGTACAATGCGGCCTGTGTGGCGTTATCGCCATTTCATCGTTCAAGCGCTGAGTGTTAAAAGTAGATTCAACGCCGTTCGTTCATTTTTCAGCTGCTCGGATTGGGCAGTGTGTGCAGTCATTCAATAGATGGACGCGCCAAAGGCGCAGGAAAAGACCCGTTTTGAAGAAATCCACCGCAACACCCAAAGCAGCAGTTGTGCCGGCCTGGCGTCAGCACCTGCATTATCGACTCAAGGAAGGCGCGCTGATCGCCATCGGCGCGCTGTGCCTATTCCTGATGATGGCGTTGTTGACGTACGGCAAGGACGATCCAGGCTGGAGCCACAACAGCAAGATCGATGACGTGCAGAACTTCGGCGGGCCTGTGGGCTCCTACAGCGCCGATATCCTGTTCATGGTGCTGGGTTACTTCGCCTATATCTTTCCGCTGTTGCTGGCGATCAAGACCTGGCAGATTTTCCGCCAGCGTCACGAGCCGTGGCAGTGGAGCGGCTGGCTGTTTTCCTGGCGCCTGATCGGCCTGGTGTTCCTGGTGTTGTCTGGTGCGGCGCTGGCCCATATTCATTTTCATGCACCCACCGGTCTGCCGGCGGGCGCGGGCGGGGCGCTGGGCGAAAGCCTTGGCGACCTGGCGCGCAAGACCCTGAATATCCAGGGCAGTACCCTGATGTTCATCGCACTGTTCCTGTTCGGCCTTACGGTGTTCACCGACCTGTCGTGGTTCAAGGTGATGGACGTGACCGGCAAGATCACCCTCGACCTGCTGGAGTTGTTCCAGGGCGCGGCCAACCGTTGGTGGGCGGCCCGTGTCGAGCGCAAGCGCATGGTCGCCCAATTGCGCGAGGTCGATATCCGCGTCAACGAGGTCGTGGCTCCGAGCACGCCGGATCGCCGTGAGCAGGCCAAGGTCAAGGAACGCCTGATCGAACGCGAGCAGGCCCTGAGCAAGCACATGTCGGACCGCGAGAAGCAGCTGCCGCCGGTGATCGCGCCCGCGCCGCCCAAAGCGCCCGAGCCGAGCCATCGCGTGCAGAAAGAGAAACAGGCGCCGCTGTTCATCGACAGCGCGGTCGAAGGCACCTTGCCGCCGATCTCGATTCTTGACCCGGCCGAAAAGAAACAACTCAACTATTCGCCGGAGTCTCTGGCGGCCGTCGGCCATCTGCTGGAAATCAAGCTCAAGGAATTCGGCGTCGAAGTGTCGGTGGACTCGATCCACCCAGGCCCGGTGATTACCCGTTACGAAATTCAGCCGGCTGCCGGTGTGAAAGTCAGCCGCATTTCCAACCTCGCCAAGGACTTGGCCCGCTCCCTGGCCGTGACCAGCGTGCGTGTGGTGGAAGTGATCCCCGGCAAGACCACCGTGGGTATCGAGATCCCCAACGAAGACCGCCAGATCGTGCGCTTCTCGGAAGTGCTGTCGACGCCGGAATACGACAACTTCAAATCACCGGTCACCCTGGCTCTGGGCCACGACATCGGCGGCAAGCCGGTCATCACCGACCTGGCGAAGATGCCCCATCTGCTGGTGGCCGGTACCACCGGTTCGGGTAAGTCGGTGGGCGTGAACGCCATGATCCTGTCGATCCTGTTCAAGTCCGGCCCGGAAGACGCCAAGTTGATCATGATCGACCCGAAGATGCTCGAACTGTCGATCTACGAAGGCATTCCGCACCTGCTGTGCCCGGTGGTCACCGACATGAAGGACGCCGCCAACGCCCTGCGCTGGAGCGTGGCCGAGATGGAGCGCCGCTACAAGCT
This sequence comes from Pseudomonas lactucae, assembly GCF_016937615.1. GTDB lineage: Bacteria > Pseudomonadota > Gammaproteobacteria > Pseudomonadales > Pseudomonadaceae > Aquipseudomonas > Aquipseudomonas lactucae. The sequence continues at coordinate 11,421 of NZ_JAFHKI010000061.1, forward strand.
GATGGCGAAGATGGGCGTGCGAAACCTGTCGGGCTTCAACGCCAAGGTCAAGGAAGCCCAGGACGCCGGCACGCCGCTGACCGATCCGTTGTACAAGCGTGAGAGCATCCACGACGAAGCGCCGCTGCTGAGCAAGCTGCCGACCATCGTGGTGGTGGTCGATGAATTCGCCGACATGATGATGATCGTCGGCAAGAAGGTTGAAGAGCTGATCGCGCGTATCGCTCAGAAGGCACGTGCGGCCGGTATCCACTTGATCCTGGCGACCCAGCGTCCGTCGGTGGATGTGATCACCGGCCTGATCAAGGCGAACATCCCGACACGCATGGCGTTCCAGGTATCGAGCAAGATCGACTCGCGGACCATCATCGACCAGGGTGGCGCCGAACAGTTGCTGGGCCATGGCGACATGCTCTACATGCCGCCCGGCACCAGCCTGCCGATTCGTGTTCACGGCGCCTTTGTTTCCGACGATGAAGTCCACCGCGTGGTGGAAGCCTGGAAACTGCGCGGCGCGCCGGAATACAACGACGATATCCTCGCAGGCGTAGAAGAGGCCGGCAGTGGTTTTGACGGCGGTAGCAGCGGTGGCGACGATGACGCCGAGACCGACGCGCTGTACGACGAAGCCGTGGCCTTTGTGCTGGAAAGCCGCCGCGCCTCGATTTCTGCGGTGCAGCGCAAGCTCAAGATCGGTTACAACCGCGCGGCCCGTATGATCGAAGCCATGGAAATGGCCGGCGTCGTCACTGCAATGAATACCAACGGCTCGCGTGAAATCATCGCCCCCGGGCAGATGCGCGACTGATCCCGTGCCGCGTGGCAGCACGCGGCGCGCCCTGACTACTCAACGAGGACTCCCATGCGCTTTATCCGCATGCTGTTGTTGCCGGCATTGGCCCTGACCGCTGTTTCGGCTCACGCCGATCCGGCTTCCGTCGCCAGCCTGAAGAACCTGTTGGACAAATCCCAGACCCTGACCGCACGTTTCTCCCAGCTCACCCTGGATGCCGGTGGCACCCAGTTGCAGGAAACCGCGGGTGAGATGGCCGTGCAGCGCCCAGGGCTGTTCTACTGGCACACTGAAGGCAAGGCCGAGCAGACCATCGTTTCCGATGGCCAGAAGGTTACGTTGTGGGATCCGGACCTGGAGCAGGCGACCATCAAGAAGCTCGACCCGCGCCTGAACCAGACCCCGGCGCTGCTGCTGTCGGGCGATGTGTCGAAAATCAACGACAGCTTCGACATCACCTCCAAGCAAACCAGCAACGTGATCGAGTTCACCCTCAAGCCCAAATCCAAGGACACGCTGTTTGACACATTGTCCCTGTCGTTTGGCAACGGCGTGATCAATAACATGCGCCTGGTCGACAGTGTCGGCCAGCGCACCGATATCCTGTTCAGCGGGGTCAAGGCCAACCAGCCGGTGCCTGCGTCCAAGTTCAAGTTCGACATCCCCAAGGGTGCCGACGTGATCCAGGAATAAACTGCCCAGAGGTTTCAAACGCTGCCCATGGACCTGTTTCGAAGTGACCCGATTGCCCAGCCATTGGCCGCGCGTTTGCGTTCGACCAACCTGGATGAGTACGTCGGTCAGGAACACCTGCTCGCTCGCGGCAAGCCTCTGCGCGAAGCGCTGGAGCAGGGTGCGCTGCACTCGATGATTTTCTGGGGTCCGCCGGGGGTGGGTAAAACCACCCTGGCGCGCCTGCTGGCGAAAGTCTCGGATGCGCACTTCGAAACGGTGTCGGCGGTGCTGGCCGGGGTCAAGGAGATCCGCCAGGCGGTCGAGGTGGCCAAGCAGCAGGCCGGGCAGTACGGCAAGCGCACCATTCTGTTTGTCGACGAAGTGCACCGCTTCAACAAGTCGCAGCAGGATGCGTTCCTGCCGTATGTCGAGGACGGCACGCTGATCTTTATCGGCGCCACCACCGAAAACCCCTCTTTCGAACTGAACAACGCCTTGCTCTCGCGTGCGCGGGTCTACGTGCTCAAGAGCCTCGATGAAGCCGCGATGCAAAAGCTGCTGCACCGCGCCTTGAGCGAAGACAAAGGGTTAGGCAAGCGCCAGTTGAGTGTCAGCGAGGAGGGTTTCAAGATCCTGCTGACTGCCGCCGACGGTGACGGGCGACGTTTTCTCAACCTACTGGAGAACGCGTCCGACCTTGCCGAGGACGGCGGCGAGATAGGCGTCGACCTGCTGCAAAGTCTGCTCGGCGATACACGCCGTCGCTTCGATAAAGGCGGCGAAGCGTTCTACGACCAGATCTCGGCACTGCACAAATCCGTACGTGGTTCCAACCCGGACGGTGCGCTGTACTGGTTTGCGCGGATGATCGACGGCGGTTGCGACCCGCTGTACCTGGCGCGCCGCGTGGTGCGCATGGCCAGCGAAGACATCGGCAACGCCGACCCGCGCGCACTGAGCCTGTGCCTCGCCGCCTGGGACGTGCAGGAGCGCCTCGGCAGCCCCGAAGGCGAGTTGGCGGTGGCACAGGCCATCACTTATCTGGCCTGCGCGCCAAAAAGCAACGCGGTGTACATGGGCTTCAAGTCGGCCCTGCGTGCGGCGGCCGAACACGGCTCCCTCGAAGTGCCGATGCACCTGCGCAATGCGCCGACCAAGCTGATGAAACAACTGGGCTACGGTGATGAATACCGCTATGCCCATGATGAACCGGACGCCTATGCCGCCGGTGAAGACTACTTCCCCGATGAACTAGAGCCATTGCCGCTCTACCAGCCGGTGCCTCGCGGCCTGGAGCTTAAGATCGGCGAGAAGCTCAATCATCTGGCCGCACTCGATCGTTTAAGTCCCAGGCAGCGGAGAAAATCATGATTCCCTTGGTGGCCGCCGTCTCGGCGGGTGGTATCGCGGGTACACTGCTGCGCTTTGCGACGGCTAATTGGATCAACGCGAATTGGCCCAAGCACTTCTATACCGCGACGCTGGCCGTTAATATCGTGGGCTGCCTGTTGATCGGCGTTTTATATGGCCTGTTCCTGGTGCGTCCCGAAGTACCGATTGAGGTGCGCGCCGGGCTGATGGTTGGCTTTCTTGGCGGCCTGACGACCTTTTCATCTTTTTCACTGGATACCGTACGCCTGCTGGAAAGCGGGCAAGTGCCGCTGGCGATTGGCTACGCTGCCATCAGTGTATTCGGCGGGCTGCTTGCCACCTGGGCCGGCCTGTCCTTGACCAAACTTTGATAAACGAGAGACCGACATGCTCGATTCCAAACTGTTACGTAGCAACCTTCAGGACGTAGCGGACCGCCTGGCATCCCGTGGCTTTGCCTTGGATGTTGCGCGCATCGAAGCGCTGGAAGAACAGCGCAAGACCGTCCAGACCCGCACCGAAGCACTGCAGGCTGAGCGTAATGCGCGTTCCAAATCCATCGGTCAGGCCAAGCAGCGCGGCGAAGACATCGCGCCGTTGATGGCGGACGTCGAGCGCATGGGCACCGAGCTGTCCGACGGCAAGGTCGAGCTGGACAAGATCCAGTCCGAGCTGGATTCGATCCTGCTGGGCATCCCCAACATTCCACACGAGTCCGTGCCGATTGGCGCGGACGAAGACGGCAACGTCGAAGTGCGTCGCTGGGGCACGCCGAAAGCCTTTGATTTCGAGATCAAGGACCATGTCGCCCTGGGCGAATTGACCGGCGGCCTGGATTTTGAAACCGCCGCGAAAATGTCCGGCGCACGTTTTGCCCTGCTGCGCGGCCCGATTGCGCGCATGCACCGTGCCCTGGCCCAGTTCATGATCAACCTGCACACCGCCGAACACGGTTACGAAGAGGCTTACACCCCGTACCTGGTGCAGGCGCCAGCGCTGGTGGGCACCAGCCAGTTGCCGAAGTTCGAAGAGGACCTGTTCAAGATCAGCCGCGATGGCGAAGCTGACCTGTACCTGATCCCGACGGCCGAAGTGTCGCTGACCAATATCGTCGCCGGTGAAATCCTCGACGCCAAGCAACTGCCGATCAAGTTCGTCGCTCACAGCCCGTGCTTTCGCAGTGAAGCCGGTGCGTCGGGGCGTGACACTCGCGGCATGATCCGCCAGCACCAGTTCGATAAAGTCGAGATGGTCCAGGTGGTCGAGCCGTCGACCTCCATGCAGGCCCTTGAAGGCCTGACCGCCAACGCCGAACGCGTCCTGCAATTGCTGGAGCTGCCGTACCGCGTACTGTCACTGTGCACCGGCGACATGGGGTTCAGCGCGGTGAAGACCTACGATCTGGAAGTGTGGGTGCCGAGCCAGGACAAGTACCGCGAAATTTCGTCGTGCTCCAACTGCGGCGATTTCCAGGCCCGTCGCATGCAGGCGCGTTTCCGCAACCCGGAGACCGGCAAGCCGGAACTGGTACACACCCTTAACGGCTCCGGCCTGGCGGTAGGTCGTACCCTGGTCGCGGTGCTCGAAAACTACCAGCAGGCCGACGGCTCGATTCGCGTGCCAGAGGTGCTCAAGCCTTACATGGCGGGCGTTGAGGTCATCCGCTAAATGGAATTTCTGCCGCTGTTTCATAACCTGCGCGGCAGCCGCGTGCTGGTGGTCGGTGGCGGGGAAATTGCCTTGCGCAAATCCCGGTTGCTGGCCGACGCCGGCGCCGTGCTGCGGGTGGTGGCGCCCCAGATCGAAGACCAACTGCGTGCATTGGTGCTGGGCAGTGGCGGGGAACTGATTTTGCGCGGTTATCAGGAGGCCGACCTCGACGGCTGCACCCTGGTCATCGCCGCGACCGACGACGAGCCCCTGAATGCGCAAGTGTCCAGTGACGCCAAGCGTCGCTGCGTGCCGGTCAATGTGGTGGATGCGCCGGCCCTGTGCAGCGTGATCTTCCCGGCGATTGTCGACCGCTCGCCCTTGGTGATTGCCGTGTCCAGTGGCGGCGATGCGCCGGTGCTGGCACGCCTGATCCGCGCCAAGCTGGAAACCTGGATTCCATCCACCTACGGCCAATTGGCCGGGTTGGCGGCGCGTTTTCGTGCCCAGGTCAAAGGTTTGTACCCGGATGTGCAGCAGCGCCGCGCGTTCTGGGAAGAAGTGTTCCAGGGCCCGATTGCCGACCGTCAGTTGGCCGGGCAGGGCGATGAGGCCGAGCGCCTGTTGATCGACAAGGTCAACGGTGCACCGCCGCATGCGCCGGGTGAAGTCTACCTGGTGGGCGCAGGCCCCGGTGATCCGGACCTGCTGACCTTCCGCGCGCTGCGTCTGATGCAACAAGCGGACGTGGTGTTGTACGACCGTTTGGTAGCGCCTGCGATTCTTGAACTGTGCCGTCGCGATGCCGAGCGTGTATACGTCGGCAAGCGTCGCGCGGACCATGCAGTGCCGCAGGACCAGATCAACCAGCAACTGGTGGACCTGGCCAAGCAAGGTAAGCGCGTACTGCGCCTCAAGGGTGGCGACCCGTTCATTTTTGGACGGGGCGGCGAGGAGATCGAGGAACTGGCGGCCCATGGCATCCCGTTCCAGGTGGTGCCGGGCATTACCGCAGCCAGTGGCTGCGCGGCGTATGCCGGGATTCCGCTGACCCACCGTGACTATGCACAGTCGGTACGCTTTATCACCGGCCACCTGAAGAACGGTACCTCTGATCTGCCTTGGCAGGACCTGGTCGGGCCCTCGCAGACGCTGGTGTTCTACATGGGCTTGATCGGCTTGCCGATCATCTGTGAGCAGTTGATCAAGCATGGGCGCGCGCCGATACCCCGGCGGCATTGATCCAGCAGGGCACCACGTCCAACCAGCGCGTGTTCACCGGCACCTTGGCGGACTTGCCACGCATGGTGGCGGAGCATGAAGTGCATGCGCCAACACTGGTGATCGTGGGTGAGGTTGTGGTATTGCGCGAGAAACTGAAGTGGTTTGAAGGCGCTCAGTCCCAGGTTTGAGGCTTAAAAAGCATCGGGAGCAAGCCCCCTCCCACATTTGGAACGCATTCCAAGCGTGGGAGGGGGCTTGCTCCCGATGCGGCCATTCATCACACCCTATCTTTTGGATCAGCTCCAAACCCCTGATCCCACCAACCGCGCCCGATCATGCTTGCCCTCAAAGCGCTGCAACGGCCCCTTCGGCACAATCCCCGTCGGATTGATCGTGCGGTGACTGGCATAGTAATGCCCCTTGATGTGCTCGAAATCCACCGTCTCGGCCACGCCCGGCCACTGATACATCTCCCGCAACCAGTTCGACAGGTTCGAATAATCCGCGATCCGCCGCAGATTGCATTTGAAGTGGCTGTAATACACCGCATCAAAACGGATCAGCGTAGTAAACAGCCGCACATCCGCCTCGGTCAGGTATTCGTCGGCCAGGTAACGATGGTCGCTCAGGTGCTGTTCCAGATGATCCAGTTCGGCAAACACATCATCAAACGCACGTTCATACGCCTGCTGTGATGTGGCGAAGCCTGCTCGGTACACGCCGTTGTTTACGGCCGGGTAGATGCGCTCGTTCAGCGTATCGATGGTGGCGCGCAGCGGCTCGGGGTAAAAGTCCAGGGTGTTGCCGGTCAGCCCGTTGAATGCGCTGTTGAACATGCGAATGATCTCCGCCGATTCATTGCTCACAATGCGCTTGAGCTGCTTGTCCCACAGCACGGGCACGGTGACGCGGCCGGTGTAGTCGGCGGTGTCGGCGGTGTAGCGCTGGTGCATGTAGGTAAAGTCGTCGAGGGCGTCGCCAGTCGAGCCGTGAGCCGTGTCGAAGGTCCAGCCGTTTTCCAGCATCAGCCAACTGACCACGGACACGTCGATCAGGCTTTCCAGGCCCTTGAGCTTGCGCATGATCAATGTGCGGTGGGCCCAGGGGCAAGCCAGGGACACATAGAGGTGATAACGACCGGCCTCGGCCTTGAAACCGCCTTCACCGCTCGGGCCAGGCTGGCCGTCGGCGGTCACCCAGTGGCGGCGCTGCGCCTGTTCGCGCTGGAAAGCGCCATCTGCGCTACTTTCGTACCACTGGTCTTTCCAGTGTCCTTCGATCAGCAAACCCATGACTGGCTCCTCAACTAATAAGCGTTGGAGCCCAGTCTAAAGGGATGAGTTCGAACTAAAAGCGCAAAGACTGCGGGTGAATGATCGATTAAATCGATTTGTCTCGCGCGTCCCAGTACTGCTGGGCCAAGGCGAATGCCTCTTCCCGCGAATGGCCGAGGCGCGCAGGGCCAGGGCCATCGTGGCGATCAGTGCCAGTTGTGGGTAGCTGTCGTCGACGTCGCCACGCCATAGCGCTTTCAAATGTTCGGGGTCCAGTGTCGCCGGTTTAACATGGCGCTGGGCGGAGAGGGCGGGCCATTCTTCGTCCCAGCTTGCACCGCCGGTGGTGCCGTAGAGGTGGCTCGCGGTGTCCGGATTGATCTCGATTTCGCCGCCGTCGCCCTTCACCACAATCACGTTATCGCCCAGTAGGCCGCTGGCGTCGCGGTGCACGCCCTGGTAACCCGGGTGGAAAATGCTCTGCAGGCCGCAACGCGCATTCAGCGGGTTGAGCAGGCGCGCCAGCGAGTGGATCGGCGAGCGCAGGCCCAGGGTGTTGCGCAGGTCGATCATGCGCTGCAGTTGCGGCGCCCAGTCGCCCAGCGGAATAAACGCCAGGTTGCCGTGCTCATAGGCCGTTTCGACCTGCTGCCAGTTGCGGCACAGCGGAATCTGCAAGGCGTCGAGCAACTGCTCGGTGTACAGCCGGCCCGCCGTGTGCGCGCCGCCGCCGTGCATGAGGATGCGCACGCCGTTCTGGGCCAGGCACTTGGCCGCCAGCAGGAACCACGGCAGGTGACGTTTTTTACCGGCATAGGTGGGCCAGTCGACAGCGACATTCAGTGCCGGCGCGCTCAGGCGTTCGCGCACGGCTTCGGTGAAACCGGCGAGTTCTTCCGGGCTTTCTTCCTTGTGCCGCAGCAGCATCAGGAAGGCGCCGAGCTGGGTGTCTTCGACTTTTTCATCGAGCAGCATGCCCATGGCTTCACGCGCTTCCTCGCGGGTGAGGTTGCGCGCGCCGCGCTTGCCTTTACCCAGGATGCGCACGAACTGCGCGAACGGATGCTCGGTCGGGGTTTCGAGAGTCAGCGGGGCATAGTCGGTCATAAGCAATTCGTCGGCCTGGGCAGGCCCGCCAGCTTGGCGGCGAGTTTGGCGGGAGTGCCGTTGAACAGTTTGTTGAGGTGCAGGCTGTTGCCTTTTTCCGGGCCCAGCTTCAAGGCGGTGTATTTGATCAGTGGGCGCGTGGCGGGGGACAGCTGGAATTCGGCGTAGAACCCGCGCAGCAGTTCAAGGATCTGCCAGTGATCCGCGGTCAATTCCAGGTCTTCGGCGGCGGCCAGGGCGTTGGCGACCTCGGTGGACCAGTCATTCAGGTCGACCAGGTAGCCGTCCTTGTCCAGTTCCAGGGTGCGCTCGCCGACGGTCAGGGTGTTCATAGCCAGGTGTTGACCTTGTCGTAGTCGATCGACAGTTGCACGAAACCTGGGTAATCCACGCTGTCGGCCCAGTCGGGTAGCGGCAGATTGCGCGCCTGCATGTCTTCGGCCAGTACGAACACCTTCACGCCTCGGGTTTGCAGGGCCGCGCTGTGCAGGCCGTAGGCGCCGTCGCCACAGAGCAGGATCGCGTCCTCGGTGCCGCAGATACGCAGGCAGCTGTCGAGGCGGCTATCGGTAAACGGGGAATGAGACAGCACATGTAAAGTCGACATCAGAGGGTAATCACCTGGTCGTAACGGTCAATCAGCTCGCCAATCGCGTCGCTGCTCAGCGGCTGGGCGCTTGCCGGCGGGACAAGCCCGCGTTCGGCGAGGCTGTGGCGGCAGGCGAACACCTCTTCGACGCCGAACAGCTCCAGCGCCTGCAGGTTGGCGCTCAGGTCTTTTTGCTGGACGGCCTTGGCGTTCTGGTTCGGCATCAGTTGGAACACGCCATCGTCCATGAACAGCAGGCCTATGGGCAGATCAAACGCGCCACCGGCCAGCACGATATCCAGCGCCTCGCGCGCGCTTGGCCCGGACCACGGGGCCTGGCGGCTGATCATCAATAGGGATTTGGACATGTCACGGCCCTCCAAAACAGATCAGGCGGTCGGCAGCCTGGATCGCATCATGCAACTGCCCCAGGCCCGACAGCGCCCACGGCGCGTCGAGGTTGACCGCACCGCGTTGATAGCGCGTGGCCTCTTCGCTGTTAAGCACGCCACGACGCAACGCGGCGGCGATGCACACCACTGCGTCAAGCTGGTGCCGGCTGACGAACTCACGCCATTGGCGAGCGATGTCTTGCTCATCCTGGGGCGCAACAATGCTGTTGGACGCGCTGTACACGCCATCCTGATAAAAAAACAGCCGCACAATCTCGTGTCCACCGGCCAGCGCCGCTTGGGCGAACAGCAGGGCGCGGCGCGAGGAGGGCGCGTGGGCGGCGGAATACAGGGCAATCGCGAACTTCATGGAGCACTCGGCAAGCAAACGTGGGTCAATGATAAAGCCGCCGCCGCGAAAAAGCCCGCCGCGATCAAAACGGTCACACGGGATGAGCGTTCCGGCGATTGCCGGTAGGCGCAAGGCTGCCTAGTCTGTGGGTATTCGAAACCCAAATGGAGTCTCCATGTCAGGTCCCTTGGCGTCCCTCAAAGTCCTGGATTTTTCCACCTTGTTGCCCGGCCCGTTTGCTTCCCTGATGCTGGCGGACATGGGCGCCGAGGTGCTGCGGATCGAGTCACCCACGCGCCTGGACCTGCTGCGTATGCTGGCGCCCCACGACCGCGGCACTTCGGCGAGCCATGCCTACCTGAACCGCAATAAGCGCAGTCTGGCGCTGGATCTCAAGCAGTCCGAAGCGCTGGAGATCGTGCGGGCGCTGGTCACGGACTACGACATTGTGCTCGAACAGTTTCGCCCCGGGGTGATGGAGCGTCTGGGCCTGGGGTACGAGGCATTGAAGGCGATCAATCCAAGGTTGATCTATGTGTCGATCACTGGCTACGGCCAGACCGGGCCCTATAAGGAGCGTGCCGGTCACGATATCAACTACCTGGCCCTGGCGGGGTTGGCCAGTTATACCGGGCGCGAGGACAGCGGGCCATTGCCGTTGGGCGTGCAACTGGCCGATGTTGGCGGCGGTTCGTTGCATGCGGTGGTGGGGCTGCTGGCGGCGGTGATCGCACGGCAGCAAAGCGGGGTGGGGCAATACCTGGACGTGAGCATGACGGACTGCTCATTCAGCCTCAACGCCATGGCCGGTGCGGGTTACCTGGCGTGCGGGGTGGAGCCTGGCTGGGAAAACCACGCGCTCAATGGAGGGAGTTTCTACGACTACTACCGGTCCCGCGATGGACGGTGGATGTCGGTCGGCAGCCTGGAACCGGCGTTTATGCAACAGTTATGCATGGCGTTAGGGCGTCCGGAGCTGGCGGCGCTGGGCTTGAACCCCGAGCATCAGCCAGCGTTGAAACAGGCGCTGCAGGTTGAATTCGAGAAGCGCAGCTTTGACGAACTGTGTGCGCTGTTTGCCGAGCTGGATGCGTGCGTCGAGCCAGTGTTAAGTTTCGCCGAGGCGGTGGAACATCCCCAATTGAAAGCGCGCGAACTGGTGAGCCAGGTGCCCAGGGGCGATGGCTCGACACAGGCGCAATTGGCCTGCCCGCTGAAGTTTTCCGAGGGGTTGCCGGCGCCCCGGCATATTGGCGTGGCGGCGGGCGCGCACAGCGACGAGGTGCTGGCGGATTTGGGGCTGAGTGCTCAACGCATAGCGCAACTGCGGCACGCCAAGGTGGTTGGGTAACTGATCCGACTTGCTCCCGATGAGGCCGTTATTCCACCCGAGTTTCCCCGGTAAACACCAGGGTCTGCCGACACCGTCTGCACAAATACCGCCGCCCCTGGCCCACCATCCCATGACGCTGTGGCGAGAATGGAAAGTCGCTGTCGGCGCACGGGCAACGGTAGATGTAGCGGGTCACCTGGCGACGCTTCACCGCATAGGTGTGGCAACGGTCCGGCGGCAGTTCGTAAACCCCGCGCATGATCAATTGCCATTCCTCGCCATGGGGCTGGATACGTTCGCCAAACAATTGATGGGCGATCAAGTGCGCCACTTCGTGGGCCACGGTCTGCTTCAGAAAATGTTGGCTGTTTTCACGGTACAGCTGGGGGTTGAAGCGCAGCAGGTTCTCGTGCAAATGCGCGACACCGGCTTTCTGGCCCCGCAGCTTGAGGCTGACCTGGGGGCGTTTGAAGCTTCGTTTGAAAAAGGATTCGGCTTGCAGGAAACACTCTTCGACGCGGGTATTGAGTTGCTCGGGCATGCTGTACATCTCTCCAGAGACGCCCAGTATGCCGCAAAACCGGGTGTTTCCGAATCTGTCAGGCGCCGAATGGTCACGCATAACGTACAAAGCCACCTTGCGGTGGCCTTGCCTGCGGGGTTATGAAGTCAGTTGGTATAGATCGGGCCTACGCCCAGGCCCCAGACGATCACGGTAAATGCCATGATCGCCACCAGCACCACCAGGCCCACGGCCAGCACCGAGCTGGAAAACAGGAAACCCTCGTCCGGGTCGATGCTCATGAAGGTCGGCAGCCCCACATACAGCAGGTACACCGTGTAGCAGATCGCCGCCGTGCCCACGACCATGCCCAGCCACATATGCGGGTAGAGCGCCGCCAGCCCGCCGATAAACAGCGGCGTGGCGGTGTAGGTGGCAAAGGCCACGCAACGCGCCATGCTGGGGCTGGCGTCGTAGGTACGGGCCATCCAATGGATGAACGCGCCCATCACCGCCACGCCGCCGAGCATGGCGGCATACGACATGATGGTCATCCATAACGCGCTTTCCTGGGTCAGCATCACCGGCGCGCGGTTGCCGATGACCCAGCCGACCTGGGTGGTGCCGATAAACGCTGATAATGCGGGAATCGCCGCGAGAATCAGGGTATGAGTGAGGTACATGTGGCCGATGCTTTCTTCCTTATCGCCACGAATTTCCCGCCATTCCTGGTCGGGATGGGTAAACAGCCCCACGACGTGATGGATCATGCCAGTCACTCCTGTCGTTATTACCATCGCCCCCCATTGGAGCGCCCACGGGCCAAATGGCCTGAAAGGTCTGGATAGATATATGCGACCTCACGTCGCAGTATAGGAAGGGATGACCGGAATAACCGTAGGGCCTTTAGAGCAAATTGCGCTGTAAATACGGGCTGTAATCGCGCCGAGGTCTGTGTGAGGTAATGGAACTCGCTCGTCCATGAAGGTAAAATGCCGCGCTTTTCGTCACACACCTTTAGCGGATCCAAGCGCCATGGGCACTCTTACGGTCAACCAGAACAAACTGCAAAAACGCCTGCGCCGTCTGACCGGTGAAGCGGTCGCCGATTTCAACATGATCGAGGACGGCGACAAGGTCATGGTCTGCCTCTCCGGCGGCAAAGACAGCTACACCCTGCTCGATGTGCTGCTGCACCTGCAAAAGGTCGCGCCGATCCAGTTCGAGATCGTTGCCGTCAACATGGACCAGAAACAACCGGGCTTTCCCGAGCATGTGCTGCCGGCCTACCTTAAAGCGCTGGGCGTCGAGTACCACATCGTCGAGAAAGACACCTATTCGGTGGTCAAGGAGCTTATTCCTGAAGGCAAGACCACGTGCTCGCTGTGCTCGCGCCTGCGCCGCGGCACGCTCTATACGTTTGCCGATGAGATCGGCGCGACCAAGATGGCCTTGGGGCATCATCGCGACGACATCGTCGAGACCTTCTTCCTGAACATGTTCTTCAACGGCTCGCTCAAGGCCATGCCGCCCAAGCTGCGTGCCGATGACGGGCGTAACGTGGTGATTCGCCCGCTGGCGTATTGCAACGAGAAGGACATCCAGGCCTACTCCGACCTCAAGCAATTTCCGATCATCCCGTGCAACCTGTGCGGCTCCCAGGAAAACCTGCAGCGCCAGGTGGTCAAGGAGATGCTGCTGGATTGGGAGCGCAAGACGCCGGGCCGTACCGAAAGCATTTTCCGCAGTCTGCAGAATGTGATCCCGTCACAGTTGGCCGACCGCAACCTGTTCGACTTCACCAGCCTGAAGATCGACGAAACGGCGGCGTCGCGCTTCGTCAATGTAGTGAACCTCTGAGCGACTCCAATGCTCTGACACACGGCGCTTGTGAGCGCCGTTTTCAATTGAATTGCCAGGAGAGGGCATGCGCGATTACAAGTGGTTGCACGAATACTGTCTGAACCGCTTCGGTTCGGCCGCTGAGCTGGACGCCCACCTGCCTGTACCCAAGACTGCGGCGCAATTGCGCAGGATCAGCGATGATCGCTACCTGTCGACCCTGGCCCTGCGGGTATTCCGCGCCGGTTTGAAGCACAGCGTGGTGGACGCCAAATGGCCGGCGTTCGAGCAGGTGTTCTTCGGCTTCGATCCGGAAAAAGTCGTACTGATGGGCGCCGAGCACCTGGAGCGCCTGATGCAGGACACGCGCATCATCCGTCATCTGGGCAAGCTAAAGAGTGTGCCGCGCAATGCACAGATGGTCCTGGACATCGAGCAGGAAAAGGGCAGCTTCGGCGCGTTTATCGCTGACTGGCCGGTGACCGACATCGTCGGGCTGTGGAAGTACCTGAGCAAGCATGGCCACCAGTTGGGCGGGCTGTCGGCACCGCGCTTCTTGCGCATGGTGGGCAAGGATACCTTTGTGCCCAGCTATGACGTGGTGGCCGCCCTTAACGCACAGAAGATCGTCGACAAGGCGCCCACCAGCCTGCGCGACCTGGCGACGGTGCAGGGCACGTTCAACCAGTGGCATGTCGAGAGTGGGCGGCCGATGTGCCAGTTGTCGATGATGCTGGCGTATACGGTGAATCACTGAGCTGAGATGAGGCTTGCTCGCGAAGACTGACCGTCCGGCGCCACATCTCTATCAGGCTGCCGCCAACCGCCGATTCAACTGATGCCGCCAGCGCACATATAACAGCGCCGTACAGAACACCGCCAGGCTCGCCAGCATCTCCAGCACCCCGAACATTTGCCTGTTCGGGTCATACGCCGCCAGCGCGCCCTTGATGAAATACAGGTTCACCGCAAAGCACATCCACGAATGCCCGCGCGCGCTGCCGATCAGCATTCCCGGCGCGAGCACCAGCAACGGCACCAGTTCGATCAGCAGGATCACCCACGGTCGCGCGCCGTGCAGGTCGGCTACGAACAGGTAATACACGCACAGCAACCCCACCAACGCGAACAACGCCAGCAGGCTCAAGGCGCGTGCAATCTTGACGCGCGGCTCCAGCCACGCCTGGGACGGCAGGACTTTAGGTTTTCTGGCCACGGCCGTTCTCCAGCAGCGTGGCGGTAGTGGCCAGGCGCAAGCCCAAGGCCCGGCACAAGGTGATTTCGTGTTGATCGAGCATGCGCTTGCCGTCCGGCCCGGAATGGTGGCTGGCGCCATACGGCGTGCCGCCGCCCTGGGTGTCGAGCAACGCCTGTTCGCTGTAGGGCAGGCCGGTGATCAGCATGCCGTGGTGCAACAGTGGCAACAACATCGACATCAGCGTGGTTTCCTGGCCGCCGTGCAGGCTGGCGGTGGAGGTGAACACGCCAGCCGGTTTGCCGACGAGGGCGCCGGTGAGCCACAGGTTGCTGGTGCCATCCAGAAAGTACTTGAGCGGCGCGGCCATGTTGCCGAAACGCGTCGGACTGCCCAGGGCCAGGCCCGAGCAGTGCTTCAGGTCGTCGAGGCTTGCATACAGCGCGCCTTCGTCCGGAATGCTCGGCGCCACGGCTTCGCACTCGGTGGAGATCGCCGGCACGGTGCGCAAGCGCGCTTCCATCCCGCCCTGCTCGATGCCCCGGGCAATCTGCCGGGCCATTTCGCTGACCGAGCCGTTGCGGCTGTAATACAACACCAGCACATACGGTGTGGTCACGGCAGAATCTCCAGCACGTGTTCCGGTGGGCGGCCGATGATGGCCTTGTCGGCGGTTTCCAGGATCGGGCGTTCCATCAACTTGGGGTGCTCGGCGATGGCGGCGATCAGTTGCGCTTCGCTTAGGCTGGCGTCGGCCAGGTTGAGGCTTTTGTATTCGTCTTCGCCGGTGCGCAGCAGTTGGCGCGCGCCGAGGCCGAGCTTGGCAAGCAGGGCCTTGATTTGTATGGCGTTCAGCGGCGTTTCCAGGTAGCGCACCACGGTCGGGGTGAGGCCGCGGGCTTCGAGCAGTTCGAGCGCACCGCGGGATTTCGAGCAGCGCGGGTTGTGATAAAGCGTCAGATCGGTCATGTGCGGGTCGCATCTTGCGTAAGGTGGCGGGTATTCTACCCGCGCGGCACCCCGTCCTTAAACCGTAAGAGGCGATAGGTCGCAGCCAACGTTCATTTTTGCGAAGGAATACCCCATGACAAGTCGACTGATCGGTGCATTGGCGATCATCACAACCCTGCTGCTCAGCGGCTGCGGGAATGACTACGGTGTTGACCAGTACGGCCAGAAAGTCGCGGCCGAACGCTTGGACAAGCAATGGCTGGTGGTCAACTACTGGGCGGAGTGGTGTGGCCCGTGCCGCACGGAAATCCCGGAACTCAATGCCCTGGCCGAACAGCTCAAGGCTCAGAACGTGGGGGTGTTCGGGGTCAACTTCGACAACGTGCAGGGTGAAGAATTGAAGGCGGCCAGCGGCAAGCTGGGCATCAAGTTCACCGTACTGGCGCAGAATCCGGACGGGATTTTTGATATTCCGCGCAGCGAGGCGTTGCCGGTGACCTACATCATCGATGACAAGGGCAAGGTGCGTGAGCAGTTGATGGGCGAGCAGACGGCGGAGGGGGTGTTGGCCAAGCTCAAGGCCTTGCGCGGCTAAACCAACACCTCAAAATGAGTGTGGGAGGGGGCTTGCTCCCGATAGCGGTGGATCAGCTACTGATTTGTTGACTGTTACACTGCCATCGGGGGCA
>NZ_JAFHKI010000062.1 GCF_016937615.1 Pseudomonas lactucae
GTTTTCTCACCGTCGGGCACAGCGATCTTGATGAGTTTGAAACCCTTGTCCTGGGCGGCTTTTTCGGCAAAGGCCCATTCGGTCTGGAACCACGGCTCCTCGGCCTGCTTGACCAGAAAACCGATCTTCACTTCTTCAGCGGATGCGAGGCTGCTGAGGCTGCTTAAAGCAACGGCGGCAGCAAGGACGCGTAGAGCCTTTTTCATGAACGACACCTCTTGTTGTTGTTTTTTGAATGTTGGGGTTAACCGGCAAAACGATGGCAAGGCTTGCCAGGTACATCGACTTCGATAGCCAGCACGGCACCGTCCAAAGGGTGATTCAAAGGACTGGCCGCGCTGGTGATAAACAGGGTGGTGAGGTCGGGCCCACCGAACACGCAACTGGTGGGGCGGCTGACCGGCAGTTCGATGATGCGATCCACCTCGCCCGCAGGCGACAGGCGCAGCAGGCAACTGCCGTCCCAGCGCGCGTTCCAGATAAAGCCCTGGGCGTCCATGGCCGAGCCGTCCGGGCCGCCGCGCGTGTGCGGCCCGAACCACACCCGTGGTGGTGCGAGCTGGCCATCGGCGTGGATCGAATACTGATAGAGCGTGCCGTCCAGGCTGTCACCAAAGTGCACCTGGCTGCCCTCCTCGTTCCACAGCAAGGTGTTGGGAATGCCCAGGCCTTGCAGCAACGGCGTGACCCGCGCATCGGCATTGATACGGAACAGGCCGCCGGAGCGCCGGGTAATCGGCAGGTCTTCACCCTGTTCGCCGATGTTGTTCTGCATGGTGCCCAGCCACAGGCGCCCCTGGGCATCGCAGCGTGCTTCATTGCCACGGTTGCCCGGTTGCGGGTCGGCCACGCACAGCAGGGTCAAGGCTTCGGTCGCCAGGTCCAGCCGATAGACGCCGCTGCTCAGGGTCACCAGTGCATCGCCGCTTTCACACGGGATAAACGCCGAGACATGCTCGGGCAACTGCCAGATGCGCAATTGCCCGCCCATCAGGCGCAGCGCCTGTTTACCTGCGATGTTGACCCAATACAGTGCCTGGGTCGGCACGTCCCAGAACGGCCCTTCGCCCAACTGTGCACGGTGTGCAGTGACCGCATTCCACGCCATGAAACCTCCGGATTCCTTAGAGCGACTCGCGCGACGGCGTGCCATCGACCAGGCGCTGGATACGCAACGGGTTGGCGTTTTTCAACGCATCGGGCAGCAGGCTGTCCGGGTAGTTCTGGAAGCACACCGGGCGCAGGAAACGGTCGATGGCCAGGGTGCCGACCGAGGTGCCACGGGCATCGGACGTCGCCGGGTACGGGCCGCCGTGCACCATCGAATCGCACACTTCGACGCCGGTCGGGTAGCCGTTGAGCAGGATGCGCCCGACTTTCTGTTCCAGCAGCGGCGTGAGTTCGGCGAACTGTTGAAAGTCCGCCGGCTCGCCAATGAGGGTCGCGGTGAGTTGACCGTGCAGGCCGTGCAAGGCGGCGCTGAGTTGGGCCTGGTCGGCGACTTCGACAAACACCGTTGTGGGACCGAACACTTCTTCCTGCAGGGCTTCATCGCCGTTGATCAGCAAGCTGGCGTCGGCCTTGAACAGTTGCGGCTGTGCTTGATTACCGGATTGCGCATTGCCCGCCAAGTGCTGGATGCCAGGGTGAGCCAAGAGTTTTTCCAGGCCCTTGCCGTAGCTGCTCAAGGTGCCAGCGTTGAGCATGGTCTGCGCCGGTTGCGCGCCAATCAGCTGCGCCACCTGTTGGGTGAACGCGGTGAATGCCGGCGAGGCGATGCCGATCACCAGGCCTGGGTTAGTGCAGAACTGACCGCAGCCTTGCACCACCGAAGCGGTCAGGTCGCGGGCGACGGTTTCGGCGCGGGCGTGCAGGGCCTGGGGCAACACGATCACCGGGTTGATGCTCGACATCTCGGCAAACACCGGGATCGGCTGCGGGCGGGCCGCCGCCATATCGCACAGGGCACGACCGCCTTTGAGCGAACCGGTAAAGCCCACTGCCTGGATCGCCGGGTGCTTGACCAGCGCCTCACCGACGCCGCCGCCGAAGATCATATTGAACACGCCGGCCGGCATCTCGGTGGCTTCTGCCGCGCGGATGATCGCATTGGCGACCTGCTCGGCCGTGGCCATATGGCCGCTGTGCGCCTTGAAGACTACCGGGCAACCGGCCGCCAGCGCAGCGGCGGTGTCGCCGCCGGCGGTGGAAAACGCCAGGGGGAAGTTGCTGGCCCCGAACACGGCGACCGGGCCGAGGCCGATGCGGTATTGGCGCAGGTCCGGGCGCGGCAGTGGCTGACGATCCGGCAGCGCCCTGTCGATACGCGCACCATAGAAATCACCGCGGCGCAGCACCGTGGCAAACAAACGCATCTGGCCACTGGTGCGCCCGCGCTCGCCTTTGATACGCGCGGCGGGCAGTGCGGTTTCGCGACACACCAGCTCGATGAAGGTGTCGCTCAGTGCATCCAGCTCATCGGCGATGGCGTCCAGGAACTGCGCGCGGCGCGCGGCACTCAGGGCACGATAGGCTGGATAAGCTTGCGCGGCGGCCAGGGCGGCGGCGTCGACTTCCTCTGGGGTGGCCTGGTAGAAATCCTGCGGCAAGGCCTCGCCGGTGGTGGCGTCGACGCTCTGCAGCTTGACGTTGCCGTTGGCGCTGCGCTGGCCGCCGATGAAATTGTGGCCGATAAACTGGGTCATGGGGCTCTCCTTTAAAGGGTGATGACGTTGCCGGGTTCGAATGCCGCATCAACGCTGCCGACACTGTTGACCAGCGGCGCGCCGAATTCGGCCTGGCTGATCTCGAACACATCGCCCGGTTGGGTACGTATACCGTCGGCAAATGACAGGGTAGCGGTGCCGAAGAAGTGGATGTGCACATCGCCCGGCTTGAGGAACTGGCTGTATTTGAAATGGTGGTATTCGAGGTTTTCCAGGCTGTGGCACATATTGGCCTCGCCGCTGAGGAATTCGTTCCGCCAGATTTCCTCGCCGTTGCGCAGGATACGGCTGGTGCCGGCCAGATGCTGGGGCAACTCGCCCACGCGCAGCTCCGGGCCGTAGCTGCAGCTGCGCAGCTTGGAATGGGCCAGGTACAGGTAGTTCTTGCGTTCCATCACGTGGTCGGAGAACTCGTTGCCCACCGCGAAGCCCAGGCGATAAGGCTTGCGGTCATGGCCGATCACATAGAGGCCGCCAATTTCCGGCTCTTCACCGGCGTCTTCGGCAAACGGCGGCACCGGGAACGCCTGGCCTGGGCGCACCACGATGCTGCCGTCGCCCTTGTAGAACCACTCCGGTTGCACACCGGCTTGGCCGGCGGCGGGTTTGCCGCCCTCCACGCCCCATTTGAAGATGCGCATGGTGTCAGTCATGGCGTTGTCGTCGCCGGCCTGCTGATGCATCTTGTCCCGCGCCGAGGCGCTGCCCAGATGCGTGAGGCCGGTGCCGCTGATCAGCATATGGGCCGGATCCGGGTGGTCCAGTGGCGGCAGGATTTTCTGCTCGGCCAGCAACGCCGCGTAGTCGTGAGTGTCGCCCAGGCCAAGGCTTTGCACCTGCTGCTGCAACTTGATGCCCGCCTCGATGGCGGCCAGCGCCAGTTCGCGCACGCTCTGCGCGCCCAGCACTTCGCGCAGTTGGCTGCCGTCTACGACGCCGACCCGACGCTCGCCATTATTGAGTTCAAACTGCACTAAACGCATGAAGGTTCTCCAAAATTTAAGTACGTGTGGCGCCACGGGCGCTGGCGGCGAACTGGTCGGCCGGCAGCACATGCTTGCGCTCGAGGACGCGATAGACCACGCCAGTCAGCACCAGCCCAAACACCATGACCGCGGACAGGAAGTACAGGCCCGAGGCCAGGTTGCCGGTGTATTCCTTGAGCGCACCGATCACGAACGGACCGATATAACCGCCGAGGTTGCCCACCGAGTTGATCAATGCAATACCCGCCGCCGCACTGGCGCCGGCAAAGAAACGCCCCGGCAAGGTCCAGAACACCGCCGTGCAGGAAAACAGCGCGAACGCCGCCAGGCACAGCGCCGCCATTTGCAGCACCGGCGCACTCAGCCAGGCGCTGCAGAACAGGCCGACGGCGCCCAGTACATAGAGCACGGCGAGGTGGCCGTAGCGGTCGTTCAAACGGTCGGAACTGCGCGGGATGATCAGCAAACCGATGATGCCGAAGATGTATGGCACGGCGGAGATGAAGCCGGTGGTGAGGTCGCTGCCGCCGAATTGCTTGATCAGGGTCGGCAGCCACAGGCCCAGGCCGTAGATGCTCAGGGTCACCGGCAGGTAGAACAGTGCCAGCAGCAACACGCGCTTGTCTTTGAGCGCATGCAACGGGTTGCCATGACGCGTCTGGCCGTAGGCTTGCAGGTCTTTGTCCAGCTCACCGGTCAACCAGGCTTTTTCGGCATCGGTCATCCACTTGACCTGCTTCGGACCATCCGGCAGGTAACGCAGCACCGGCCAGGTCAGCAGGATCGCCGGGGTCCCGATCACAATGAACAGCCACTGCCAGCCGTGCAGGCCGAGGATACCGTCCATGCCCAGCAGGCCACCGGACACGGGGCCGGTGATCATCATCGCGATAGGTTGGGAAAGGATAAACAGCCCGAGGATCTTGCCGCGATGGCGCACCGGGAACCATTGGGTGATGTAGTAGAGCACGCCCGGAAAGAACCCGGCTTCGGCTGCACCGAGCAGAAAGCGCATCACATAGAAACTGTGCGGCCCCTGCACAAAGGCCATGCCGATGGTGATGGCGCCCCAGGTGATCATGATGCGCGCGAACCAGCGCCGTGCGCCGAAGCGGTCGAGCATCAGGTTGCTGGGAATCTCGAACAGGAAGTAGCCAATGAAGAACAACCCCGCCCCCAGGCCATAGGCCGCATCCCCGATGCCGACGTCGGCGCCCATGTGCAGCTTGGCAAAGCCCACGGCGGAACGGTCCACGTAGGCAATCAAGTACAGCAGGATCAGGAAGGGAATCAGTTTCAGCGTGATGCGCCGGATAAGCCGCAATTCCTCGCTCATGGGGGTCGATCTCCGATTGTTGTTCTTATAGGAATCGGGGACGCCTCTCGCGGAAATCCGCCAGGGTCGTACCTCAGTTGAGATTGACTATATAGTAGTACTATTTGCGAAACAACACTTCCAAATGGAAGAATTTGCGCTTATGTTTAGCCGCAGAGAGAACATATAGTCATACAATAAGAGAATCGATCATGTCTGATAAAAAGCCCGGCCTACGCTCCGCCCAGTGGTTTGGTACCGCCGACAAGAACGGCTTCATGTACCGCAGCTGGATGAAGAACCAGGGCATCGCCGACCATCAGTTCCATGGCAAGCCGATCATCGGCATCTGCAACACCTGGTCGGAACTGACCCCGTGCAACGCGCATTTCCGCCAGATCGCCGAGCACGTCAAACGTGGCGTGATCGAGGCCGGCGGCTTCCCGGTGGAATTCCCGGTGTTCTCCAACGGCGAGTCCAACCTGCGCCCCACCGCCATGCTCACCCGTAACCTGGCGAGCATGGACGTGGAAGAAGCCATTCGCGGTAACCCGATCGATGGCGTGGTACTGCTGACCGGCTGCGACAAGACCACCCCGGCCCTGCTGATGGGCGCCGCCAGTTGCGACGTGCCGGCCATCGTGGTCACCGGCGGGCCGATGCTCAACGGCAAGCACAAGGGCCAGGACATCGGCTCGGGCACGGTGGTGTGGCAGCTCAGCGAACAAGTGAAGGCCGGCACCATTACCCTGGATGATTTCCTTGCGGCAGAGGGCGGCATGTCGCGCTCGGCGGGCACCTGCAACACCATGGGCACCGCGTCGACCATGGCCTGCATGGCCGAGGCGCTCGGCACCTCCCTGCCCCACAACGCAGCGATCCCGGCGGTGGACGCGCGCCGTTATGTACTGGCGCACATGTCCGGCATGCGCGCGGTAGAGATGGTGCGCGAAGACTTGAAGCTGTCGAAGATCCTCACCAAGGAGGCGTTTGAAAACGCGATTCGCGTGAACGCCGCCATCGGTGGTTCGACCAACGCCGTGATCCACTTGAAAGCCATCGCCGGCCGCATTGGCGTGGAATTGGACCTGGACGACTGGACCCGCATCGGCCGCGGCATGCCGACCATCGTCGACCTGCAACCGTCGGGGCGTTTTCTGATGGAAGAGTTCTACTACGCCGGCGGCCTGCCCGCCGTGCTGCGTCGCCTGGGTGAAGCCAACCTGATCCCGCACCCGAACGCCTTGACCGTCAACGGCAAGTCCCTGGGCGAGAACACCAAGGACTCGCCGATCTACGGCCAGGATGAAGTGATCCGCACCCTCGACAACCCGATCCGCGCCGACGGCGGCATTTGCGTGCTGCGTGGCAACCTCGCCCCGCTGGGCGCCGTGCTCAAACCGTCGGCGGCCAGCGCCGAGCTGATGCAGCATCGCGGCCGCGCGGTGGTGTTCGAGAACTTCGACATGTACAAGGCGCGCATCAACGATCCGGAACTGGACGTGGACGCCAACTCGATCCTGGTCATGAAAAACTGCGGGCCCAAGGGTTACCCAGGCATGGCCGAAGTCGGCAACATGGGCCTGCCGGCCAAGCTGCTGGCCCAGGGCGTGACCGATATGGTGCGCATCTCCGATGCGCGCATGAGCGGCACGGCCTATGGCACGGTGGTGTTGCACGTCGCACCGGAAGCCGCGGCGGGCGGACCATTGGCCGCGGTCAAGGAAGGTGACTGGATCGAACTGGACTGCGCCAACGGCCGCTTGCACCTGGACATCCCCGACGCAGAGCTGGCGGCGCGCATGGCTGACCTGGCGCCACCGGAGAAACTCATCGTCGGCGGCTACCGCCAGTTGTACATCGACCATGTGCTGCAGGCCGACCAGGGTTGCGACTTTGACTTCCTGGTTGGGTGCCGTGGGGCTGAAGTCCCGCGTCATTCCCACTAATTGGGATGCTATGATGCCGCGAATTTAAGCCAGAGCATCCCTGTCGTTATGGATCACCAGCCGCCCAAGCCGCGCAAGAGCATGCATGCCCAGATCGTTCAGGACTTGGGCATGCACATCGTTTCCGGTCGCTTCAAGCCCGAAGAAAGGCTGCCCATGGAGGCCACGCTCTGCGAGGAGTACAAGGTCAGCCGCTCGGTGTTGCGCGAAGCCACGCGTGTGCTCAGCGCCAAGGGCCTGGTGTATTCCAAGCCTCGGGTGGGTGCGGTGGTGCGGCCGCGCTTGAAGTGGCACTTGCTCGACCCGGACGTGTTGTCCTGGCTGATGCAATCCACGCCCCATAGCGAATTCTTCAATACCCTGGCCGGTGTGCGGCGCATCCTGGAACCGGAAATCGCCGCCATGGCGGCGACCACGGCGACCGATGAAGACATCGCCATCATCGAAAAAGCCTACGCCGGCATGGAAACCGCGAAGACCCACGAAGACCTGTTGCAGGCCGACCTGGACTTCCACCGCGCCATCGCCGACGCCACCCGCAACGATTTGCTCGCGTACATGTGCAACATGCTGTCGCTGCCGCTGCGCGAGTCGATCAACATCACCAACCGTCGCCCGGACATCCAGGGCCTGAGCCTGCCCCGGCACAAGGCGATCCTCACCGCGATCAAGAACCGCGATGCCCTGGGCGCGCGGCATGCATCGCTGGTGCAGTTGGATGACACGCGGGTGGCGTTGGATACGGTGATGAATGTGTTGACGCCGCTTTAACCTGTGTTGAGCTTCTACACTCAGTTCGGCGAACGCATCGACATCACGGCCGATTTGACCGGAAGCTCGGAATATTGCGGGTGCTGCTTGACGAAAGTTCGAACGGACTGTTCCTGGCGATCCACCACGCATATGGCAATGCTGGGGTAATCAACGGTGCACGTTCCCAGCGCCAGGATCCCACAGTTTTTCACGCCATAGATCGCTGCCGGGTGAGCCGCGAGCGGGCAACCATAGGTCATTTCACCCACATAATTGATTTGGCCATTGGTGACCGTAAAGCGCAGCGGTTTCGAGTAGGGCCCCATCACGCCACGACGCGAGCCAAGGTCACTGACTTCATACGTACCTCCCGGCAGCCATGCCGAGTAGTAGTCCTTGGGGCCCCAGCCATAGTCTTTGCCGGTATCCACGTTGTGAAAGCTCATCCAGGTTCCGTAGGGCCCACCCTCGATCAGCGCGCCCAGGACAAGACCTGCGTTTTCGGCGGAATAGACTTTTGAGTCCAATGCCATTTCAGGTGGCAATGCCGAGCAGGCACTCGTCAACGCCACGGCTCCAATCACAAACAACTGACCTATTTTGTGCATTCAATCCTCGGTCCATCGAAAAAAAAATCAACGTTGCCGGTATGATGCGGCATTTCTCAACATCGGCGTTAAGGATGACCCCCTTCCATGAATAATTTTTTTGCAGGCCGTGCGCTCGGCGCGACATGTTTCGCATTGGTGTTGAGCGGCTGCAGTGTGTCGGGCACTTATCCCGATGCCACCGAATCGGATGCCGCCAAGCTGAGGTTTGCCAGCGACATGAGCAGCGCCACGCTGAGCGTAATGGATGCGCAGCATTGCGACGGACAGACCACCGGCATCCTTAACAACCTGTTACTGGCCAACACCCGCAGGCGAGCGGACATGTCGATGCCGCCGGCTTCCGAAAAAATGCCTTACCTTGAAATTCGCTTGCCCGCCAATAAAGAGCTGCTTCTGCACCTCAATACCCAAGGCACAGGCTCGGTGTGTGGCATGGCTTTCACCCTCACCCCGCAAAACGGCGCGGAATACGAAGTGACGTTCACCGGCGCAGGCAGCCAGTGCGTGACGATGCTTAAACGCCTGCACTCAGTAAAGGGTCAGGTGGTGCGCTCACCGGTCCCGCTGATCAACAAAGGACTGCCCAGTTGCGTAGGTGCTAACGCGCTGTTCCCCGCACCACCGAAAGGCCTCCCGGCCACCCCGGAGCGTGACGTCCTGGCCGAGCAGATTATCGAGCCGAGCATCATTGCGGAAATGAAACCCCAGGCCAGCCCGCTGGATAACGGCATGCGCGATCACGCAACTGACCTGGTGGTCACCAAGCGCAGGGCCCAGATGAACCTCGATCTGCCGGACGCCTATTGGGCGCAGTATCGTCAGAGCGTCGCGAATTACCTGGTCCAGGCTCAGGGCGTAAAGGCCAAGGCGCTTGAACAATACAAGGCTGAATACCGTGCGCGGCTTTCGCGGCTGGACACGCCCACGCTGAAAACCCTGGTGCCCGATACTCCGGCAACCGACGTCACCCAGGCACTGGCCTTCAACGGCGCGATGCTGCAGTTCTACCGCAGGCTCAACGAATCGCTGGAAAAGGAAGCAATGGCCGACAACTGGGCACATCTGGCTGAATTGGACAAACGTTATGGCGTGTGTGAGCGCTATGCGCAGTGCTGGCAGAATTGATAACGGTCACGGGATGGTGAATGTGCTCACCCCGCTTTAAAGCCAGGTGGAGCCTCTCCCACATTTGGATCTTCACCTGGCTTGAATCCGTGGGCCTGCTCACAATAACGCCATCCGCCACGACCGTCACGCAAGCGCTTTAACGCAAGCCGTAGGCGTGCATACCGACATCGTAAAGTTTGCTTTGCTTGGCCCAGAACACGCGGTCGCCGGCGCCGTCGAAGCCGCGTATGCCGTGGTCACCGCCGTCCAGCGCCAGGCGTCTCCAGGACTGGCCCCAGTTCGTGGAATAAAACACCGCCCCGGACGAGATGTTTGCCTTGCCCCACCAGTACAGCCAGCGCGGCGGATGGTGTTCGCTGTAGGTGCTGATCATCAGGCTGTTGCGCCCCACCCACAGCTTCTGGGCCACGGTGCTGGCGGCCAACGGCGAGAATACATTGGGCACGTCGCCCAGGGGTTGCCAGGCCAGGGTGGTGGTGTTCATTTCAGCGACCACGGCCTGCCCATCCGGGCCGTGGTCGATCAGGCCGAGCACACGCCCCGCGCCATTGCTGGCAAGATCGGTGATGTACAGGTCGTCTTCACGCTGAGCAGCGCCCGCCTGCCATTTCCCGTCCACTCGCGTCAGTTCCACGCGCGTGGTGACGCTGACCCCGACATTGCCGCCCCTGTCATCGGGAGCGACGCCCCAGAAGCGCTGGGACACCCAGATATAGGCGCGTCGAGCATCCAGTTGCAGCACGTGGGTCACTTGATCGTTGGAATCGTGCCACTGCTTGATATCCGGACGTTTACCGCTCACGTATTCACCCCCTACCACCAGGGGGTGTGGCGTTGTGATTAACGTACTGTGCAGGCCGCCATCGGCGGAGTAATACACCCCGGTCGATACACTGCTGGACTCATCCTCTATCTCATCGGGAAAGCTCCAGGCCCAGACCTCGTCCTTGCTGTAAAAGTACGGATCGAGCAGCATCAGCGCGCCCCCTATCGCGGGGAATAACTCGTCGGCCAACAAGGTCCAGGTCTTGCCTTGGTCGTCACTGCTGAACACCACCTGGCCATCGGCCCCGTTGGGCCGCTTGAGGTCGGTGAGCAGCAAAACGCGCGCGCCATCGGCGCTGGCCACCAGGGATGCGGCGCCACTGAGCTGGGCCACTGGCTTGAATTGGCCGTCAGCCTGCAGGCGCGACACGATGGTGGTCTGGGGTTTGCTGCGCGAGAAATAGCTGAAATACGTGTTTTGCTCTTCCGGCGCCTTCGGGGTCTTGCCGTAGAGCTGCTCGGTCAGGTTGACCCGTTCGGCAGACGGTTCGAAGGTGTGATATTCATCGTCTACCAGCCCCACCAACCATGTGCCTTGGGCCGTCACGACCACGCCGGTGCCCGACTCGCCAAAATCACGTGGCGTCAGGCCCTGCAAGACGCCCACCTCCTGCTGATCCGGGCTGGCGCCGCCGATTTCCAGCTTGGGGCTGGCGATGATCCACATGTACCACAGCGCAGCGCCGACCAGCAGCGCGACGACCAGGCGGGTGATAAGGGTTGAACGAGGCATGGGATATCCATCTCCGGGGAAATGGGCACGTTTTTCTCACCTATTGGAGAAGAGGTAAACGCTTATTTAAGAGAACGCGGGGTTTTCTGCCGGTACTGTGAGGCGGCGTGCAATCACCCCGGATGACGCACGCCGCCAGGTAGCCATTACAGAGAGTACGAGATACCCACCTGCACCGTGCGCGGCGCGCCCGGATACGCGTAGATATTGCCGAAGGCGCCCTCTTCGTATTCACGATTGAACAGGTTCTTCACGTCCAGGTTCAGGCGTACCTGCTCGTTGACCTTGTAGTAGCTGAGCAGGTCGACGACGGTGTAGGCGTCCATCGAAAACGCCGTGTTGGCGGTCTGGCCCGCGCGCTGGTCGACGTATTTGCCGCCGGCACCCAGGCCCAGGCCCTTGAGGGCGCCGTCCTGGAATTCATACACGTTGAGCAGGCTGAAGCTGTTGCGCGGGATGTTCAGCAGGCGCGTGCCGGATCGGATCGAGTTGTCCTTGGTGACCTCGGCGTCCACGTAGGCATAGCCACCGATCACACGCCACTCGGGGGTGAGGTTGCCGGCCACGTTCAGGTCAAACCCTCGGCTGCGCACTTCACCCGCCGCGACGCTGAAGGTGTTGACCACCGGATCGGTGGTCAGCACGTTCTTTTTCTCGATCTGATAGATCGCCGCGTCGACGCTCAGTTGGCGATCCAGGGCTTCCCACTTGACCCCCATCTCGTAGGACTTGCCCTTCTCCGGCTCGAAGCCACCGCCTTCGCGGGCGGCACCGGTGTTCGGCTTGAACGAGCGTGCGGCATCGGCATAGACCGCGACGGTGTCGGTGAGGTCATAGATCACGCCCACGCGTGGGGTGACGGCGTTTTCTGCGGTCTGAAAAGGGCTGACGCCGGTCACATAACTTTCGTAGTCATGCTCAAACCGTTCGAAACGCGCGCCGGCCAGGACTTTCAAGCGTTCAGTCAGGGCCACCTGATCCTGCACGAACGCCGCGTAGGTCTTGAGATTTTCCTTGTCATGGGTCGGCGTGCGCGTCAGCGGTGGGCGCGCCTGACCGTAGACAGGGTTGAAGATATCGATCGGGTAAGTCCCCGCGGCTGCGCTGGAGCGCTGGATGATCGATTTGTAGTCGTAGTCTTCGTACTCGATGCCGGTCAGCAAGGTGTGCTCGAAACTGCCGGTCGAGAAATGCCCGGTCAGGTTGAGCTGGTAGTCTTTGTCGGTCCATTCCAGCTTGCGGTAGTTGAAGTTGCGTTGCAGCGTACGCCCATCGGCGCCCAGGCTTCCCGGGCCGTTGGCCTCGATGGCGTTGCCTGCCAGCGTCCCATCCAGCCACTGAAACCCACCGCCCAGTGTCCAGTTGTCGTTGAGCATATGCTCGAAACGCAACTGCGCCATGTTGTTGTCGTTGTGCAACTTGCCCGCGTCCTTGTCGCCCCAGAACGTATCGCGCGAAGGGGTGCCGCGCTGGTTGGGGAAGCGTGTCAGGCCGCGATCCAGCGGGTGGTTGTTGCGCATGAAGTCGCCTTCGAAGATCACCTTGGTCGCATCGGTGGCCTGCCAGGTAATCACCGGGGTCACGCCGTAGCGTTCGGTCTCGACATGGTCACGGAAGGTATCGCCGCCCTCGCCCACCACGTTGAGGCGATAGGCCAGGCGGCCTTCTTCATCCAGCGGGCCGGAGGCATCCAGGGTGCCACGCTTCATGCCCTGGTCATTCAACTGGCTGCCAAGGGTCACGGTCCGCTCGGCCAGCGGTTGCTTGGAGACCACGTTGAAGGTGCCGCCGGGATCGCCACGGCCATAGAGCATGGTCGCCGGGCCACGCAGCACTTCGAGGCGCTCGATGGTGTTGGCGTCCGGCATGTTCGGGTAGCCACGGTTGATCGGGAAACCGTTACGGTAGAACTCGCCGGTGGTAAAGCCACGCACGGTGAAGGTGGTGAGGCCCTGGCCGCCAAAGTTGTTGGCCCGGCCCACGCCGCCCGCGTAATCGAGGGCATCCTGCAGGCGGGTCGCGCCGATGTCCTCGACGACGTCCTTGGACACCACACTGATGGACTGCGGGGTTTCATGAATCGAGGTATCGGTGCGCGTCGCACTCGCTGAACGTGTGGCGTGATACCCCTTGACCGGCCCCTGCGCCGTCTCATCGTCCGCAGAGCCGGTCACAGTGGTCGCTTGCAATTCGAGACTGGCGTTATCGGTGGGGGCAACCTCTGCCCAGGTAAAGGGCGAAAACGCCTGGAGCACGCAGAGGGAAATCAGGGTACGACGCATGGATGTTGCACCTAGTGAAAAAGCCAGATGGGGCGGCAAACCTGCCAAGAATTCGCGGCGCATGGTATATCAACGCATTCTTGTTTGATATCTATTCTCATTCGTTATTTTTTGCGTATCCGCTTTGTATCAAAACCGGGCCGAAAAAAAGCCACTCGATTGAGTGGCTTGGAAACTGCTGGGCTTGCCTTAGCGAAACGCCGGGTTAGCCACTATCGGGAGCAAGCGCCCTCTCCACACGTTCAAAGTCGCATCCGAGAGGTACCTACGCCTCAGCGATAACGTTCCAGCCAATGCGCGTAAGGCGCCGGCAAGGTCCAGGACGATTTGTCCACGCCCAACTCCTTGGCCGCAAAGTAAGCCCAGTGCGGGTCGGCCAGATGCGCACGACCGACCGAGACCAGGTCAAGATGACCGGCCTGCAACGCACCTTCCGCCAATTGCGGCGTGCCAAAGCCCCAGGCCGAGGTCACCGGAATACCGGCTTCACGGCGCACGCGCTCGGCAATCGGCCCCATGAAGGCCGGGCCCCATGGGATCTGGGTGTCGGGAATGGTGAAACCGACGCTGACGCTCAGCAAGTCCAGGCCACCGGCCTTGAAGTTACGCGCCAGTTCGATGGACTCGGTGAGGGTCTGCTCGTCGCGGCCATCATATTCAATCACGCCGAAACGCGCGGTCAGCGGCAGGTTTTCCGGCCAGACTTCACGCACGGCGGCCAGGGTTTCCAGGAGGAAACGGCTGCGGTTGTCGAAGCTGCCACCGTAGGCGTCGGTGCGCAGGTTGGAATGCTCGGAAAAGAAGCTCTGGCCCAGGTAACCGTGGGCGAAGTGCAGTTCGATCCATTCGAAACCGGCATCGCGGGCACGGCGGGCGGCGTCGACGAAATCCTGTTTGACCCGGGCAATGTCATCCAGGGTCATGGCGCGCGGTACGGTCGGCAGGTTTGCACCAAAGGCGATGGCCGACGGCGCGATGGTTTCCCAACTGCGCGCGTCGGATGCCGGGATGTGGTCATCGCCTTCCCAGGGGCGATTCGCGCTGGCCTTGCGCCCGGCGTGGGCGATCTGGATGCCTGGCACCGAGCCCGCAGCCTTGATGGCCTTGACCATCGGCACGAACGCCTCCGCGTGGGCATCGCTCCAGATACCGGCACAGCCGGGGGTGATACGGCCTTCCGGTGAGACCGCGGTGGCCTCGACCACCAACAGACCGGCACCACCACGGGCCATGCCGGCCAGGTGCACGTGGTGCCAATCGTTGACCATGCCGTCATCGGCCATGTATTGGCACATCGGCGGAATGGCGATGCGATTGCGCAGGGTGACGTCTTTAAGTGTGAACGGTTCGAACAAGGCGGACATCGGGAACTCCAGAAGCAGGTGAGTGATTCGATAGTTCGATGGTAATCGAACAATGGTATTCAGCGATACCCCCCTGTTATGATCCGCTGCATGCGAGCCTTCAAACACCCTGCCCCGCAAGACCTGACCCTCGAGCGCGTGCTCTACGCCCTGAGCGATCCGGTGCGCCTGGACATCGTCCGCCACCTGGCCGAGGTGCCCGAGGCGACCTGCGGCGAACTGGACGGCGGACGGCCCAAGTCCAGCATGTCTCATCACTTTCGCGTATTGCGCGATGCTGGCCTGGTAAACACCCGCAGCGTGGGCACCACGCATATGAATTCGTTGCGGCGCGATGAGCTGGAAAGCCGGTTTCCAGGGTTGCTGGCGAGTATTCTTTGCCAGCAATGACGGCGCGTCGGTTTCACCGTCATTGGGAGTTTTTGGATCCAACTCTAATGCGAAAATGCGCTAATTAAACGATTCAGGCCACACGGCGAACCTTCACCCCAGCCCGGCGTCCGAGCTAAGGCACTGTTGCTTGCCGCTCGCCGCGAGGTTGTCGTTTGAAAGCCGCCATCATCAAAAAGTACCGCTTGATCATCAAGACCATGGGCTACGTCGGCTGGTCGCTGTTTTGGCTGCTGCTATGGGATATCGCCGTGACGGTGGATTTCATGCTGTTTCTCAACGCCAAAATCAACCTGCCGCTGATGCCGCTCACCTTGCTGGGCTCGGCGCTGATCGTGTTGATCAGTTTTCGCAACAGCAGCGCCTATAACCGCTGGTGGGAAGCCCGCACGCTGTGGGGTGCGATGGTCAACAACTCACGCAGCTTTGCACGCCAGGTGCTGACGCTGCTGGACGACCCCGGCAGCGAGGTGAACCCGATCAAGTCCACCCTGCTGCGCCGTCACGTGGCCTACGTGAATTGCCTGGCCGCGCACCTCAAGGGCGAGCCGTGTCCGGAGGAGGTACGCGCCTTTATCCCCACCGAAGAATTCGCGCGCAACGGCGCCACCAATAACTTCGCCAACGATATCCTCACCGGTTCGGCCGCGCTGCTGGCCCGGGAATACAAGGCCGGGCACCTGGACAGTATTCGCCTGGCGCGGCTGGAGTCGACCCTGGTGGACCTGTCCAACGCCCAGGGCGGCATGGAGCGGATCGCCAACACGCCCCTGCCCTACCCGTACGTGTATTTTCCACGCCTGTTTATCTCGTTGTTCTGCCTGATCGTACCGGTGGGCCTGGTGGAATCCCTGGGCTGGTTCACGCCGCTGGCGTCGACGGTGGTGGGCTTCATGCTGCTGGCCATCGAACGCATCGGCACCGATCTGCAAAGCCCGTTCCGCTCCAGCGAACACCAGATCCAGATGGAAGCCATCTGCGAAACCATCGAAAAGAACCTGCAATCGATGCGTCGCGATGCCCTGGCCGACGACCAAATCGGCTGATCGCGCCCCGTGCCCTAAAGTGCGTGCCCTCGCGGTCGATAAACCGAGGGTACGCATGGGCATATCCCCTCATAACAACACATGCAGCGTTCAGCACTAACGTTTCTCCTTGCCAAAACTACAAATACCCGCAGGTGAAGTCATGAATATCAAGCAGAAGTTGACCTGGGCGTTCGCGGCAATCGCGTGCGTGCCGGTCATACTCGTGGCCGTGTTGGTAGTGCTGAATCTGCGCGAGGGGGCCCAGGCCAATTTCCTCGACAGCAGCGGTCGCGAAATACGCCAGATCGACAATGGCATGAAACAGTTTTTCGACGGCATCAGCCAGAACGTGGACTTCGTGGCCAAGGACCCGCGCGTTGTCGCGGCCAAGGACCTCAAGAGTTACGCCGGCGCCGATGCGGCGCAAATCCCTCTGACACCGACCAATAAAGAGCTGCTGGCGATTTTCGACCAGTTCGCCAAAAGCCATCCCACCACCGCCTATCTGTCCCTGGGACTGAGCGACGGCGGCTACGCCAGTTGGCCGGACGACACCAAACTCAACAATTACGACCCACGCGTACGCCCCTGGTACAAAGCGGCCATCGCCGCGCCAGGCGCCACCGTGCGTACCGGTGCCTACTACTGGGCGCCGGATGACGTCGTGCTGATCGGCACCGTGCACACCGTCGCCGACGCCACGGGCAACATTCTCGGCGTGGTCGGCCTGGACGTGTCGCTCAAGCAGCTCACCGAACTGGTGCGCAACATCAAGCTGGGCGACAGCGGCTACCTGATGCTGGTGGAAGGCAACGGCAACGTGCTGGTCGACCCCAGCGATGCCAAGCACAACTTCAAACCCCTGGCCGAGCTGGGCCCCAACTACGCCGAACTGGCCAAACGCGGCGACGGCGTGACCCAGATCGACATCGACGGCGTGGCCTACATGGCCAACGTGGTCAGCTCCAAAGACCTGGGCTGGCGCTTTATCGGCCTGATCAAGCGTGATGAAGTGATGGCCGAAGCGACCCGCCTGACCTGGCTGATCGGTGCCATCGCGGCGGTACTCGCCGTGGTCTTCGCCATCGTCGGCGCCAGCTTCGCCCGCGTCATCGTGCGCCCGATTCGCGGCGTGGCCGACGGCCTGCAAGAGATCGCCGAAGGCGAAGGCGACCTCACGCGCCAACTCAAAGTGCAGGGCAAGGACGAAACCGCCAGCCTGGCGGGCTGGTTCAACCAGTTCCTGAGCATGATCGCGCAGTTAGTGCAGCGCATCGGCAACGCCTCCTCCGACCTGCAAAACGCCGCCGCCGACACCAGCGAAGTGGCCAACAACATGAACCAGGCCGCCGGCCGCCAGCGTGAAGCGGTGGAACTGGTGAGCACCGCGTTCAACGAAATGGTCGCCACCGCCAACGAAGTCGCACGTTCGTGCAGCGCCGCTGCGTCAAGTGCCGATGAAGGCTACCGCGACGTGCACGACGGCCAGCAACACATCGGCGAAGCCACCGGCAGCGTGCTCAAGCTCAGCGAAGACTTGCAGAAGTCGACCCAGACCATGCAGTTGCTGGAGCAGGACAGCCAGAACATCAATACCATCCTCGACACCATCCGTTCGATTGCCGAGCAGACCAACCTGCTGGCGCTCAACGCCGCGATTGAAGCTGCGCGTGCCGGTGACCAGGGCCGAGGTTTCGCCGTGGTCGCCGATGAAGTCCGCGCCCTGGCGCGCCGCACGGCGGATTCCACCGGCGAAATCGACAGCCTGCTCGGCAACCTCGCCCGCCGCACCCAGGAAGTCACGCAGCAGATGCAAGGCAGCTTGTTGGTGTCCCACACCAGCGTCGAACGCATTCAGCAGGCCCGTGACAGCTTCGACAAGATCCGTGGCTCGGTGGACTCGATCCGCGACCAGAACACCCAGATCGCCACCGCCGCCGAAGAACAGCATCAGGTGGCCGAAGAGATCAACCGCCACATCGCGCAGATCCATGCCGATGCGCAACTGGTCGAAGGCTTTGCGCATTCGGCGCAAACCGGCTCAGGTCGCTTGACCGATATTTCCGGTCAGCTCAAAGGGCTAGTGGGTCGCTTCAAGTTCTAGCCGCTGTCACACCGGGGTCGCCTGCGGGGGCGTGTATTGGCTACTATAGCCACGCGTTCCCCGCCCTTTACCCAACCACCCCGGAGCCTCAATGCCCAACCCCAAGGACACGGCCGCCGACAGCAGCGCCCCGATGATTCCCGAGCAGCGTCGCGAGCAAATCCTGCGGCAATTGCGCAAGCATCAGGTGATGAGCGTGCATCAGTTGATGGAGATGTTCGACTGCTCGCACATGACCGTGCGCCGCGATATTGCCTTGCTGGAGCAGGAGGGCCGGGCGTACTCCGTCACCGGTGGGGTACGTATCGCCAGTCAACTGCACAGCGAGCCCAGCCATCAATCCAAGGCCGTGGTGGAACTGCCGCAAAAGCAGGCCATGGCACGGCTGGCCGCGCGGCTGTTGCACGCGGACATGACGGTGTACCTGGACGCCGGCACCAGCACGCTGGAGATCGTGCCGTATATCAAGGCACTGTCGGGAATGACCGTGGTGACCAACGACTTCGGGATCGTGCAGGCATTAATGGACGCTACCCAGGTCACGGTGATCCACACCGGCGGCCAGCTGGACCATGACAATCATTCCTCGGTCGGCGGGCTGGCGGTGGCGACCCTGCGCCAGGTGGTCACGGACATCGCCTTTGTGTCGACCAGCTCCTGGGACTTGCACCGGGGCATCACCACACCCTCCGCGCTGAAGGTCGAAGTCAAGCAGATGGCCATGCAATCGGCGGCTCAAGTGGTGCTGGTGGCGAGCAGTTCCAAGTACGGCACCTTCAGCATGTACCGCATCGCCGGGCTGGAGCCGTTCGACGTGATCATCAGCGACGACGCTCTGGCCCCAGCGGCCGCAGACGGCATCCGTAAGCGTGGCATTGACTTGATGCTGCCGGGCGATCCGCCGTCAGCCTGAGCCTGAAGGCGAAGGCAGAACCGACGGATGAATCGTTGGAAAATCGGGGCAAGCCCCCTGCTACACGCCTCGAGTCGCCTTCCAGTCGCGCAACCATTGCAGGCCCGCCGAGGTATCGCCCTTTGGCCGGTACTCGCAGCCGACCCAGCCGTCATAGCCCAACTGGTCGATCAACTCGAACAGGTACGGGTAGTTCAGCTCCCCCAGGTCAGGCTCGTGACGGTCCGGCACGCCGGCAATCTGGATGTGGCCGATGCCGGCGAAATCGCGGCGCAGCTTGGTGGCCAAGTCGCCTTCGACGATCTGGCAGTGGTAGCAGTCGAACTGCACCTTGAGGTTGCTCGCCCCCACTTCCCGGCAAATGGCGTGGGCCTGGTCCTGGCGATTGAGGAAGAACCCCGGCATGTCGCGGGGGTTGATCGGCTCCAGCAATACCGTGACGCCGACCTCGGCCGCCGCCGCGCTGGCGTAGGCAAGGTTTTCCAGGTACACGGCGTGATGGCGCTGGCGCAGGTCTTCCGAGGGCAGCAAGCCGGCCATGACATGCACACGCCTGTTGCCCAGCACCGCGGCGTACTCCAAGGCCCGGTCAAAACCGCCGCGAAACTCGGCCTCGCGCCCCGGCAGGCTGGCGATGCCGCGCTCCCCCGCCGCCCAGTCACCGGGCGGCGCATTGAACAGGGCCTGAACCAGGCCGCTGTCACTCAGGCGCTGCTGGAGCACCTCGGCGCTGTATTCATAGGGAAACAGGTACTCCACCGCGTCAAAACCGTCGGCCTTGGCAGCACTGAAGCGCTCAAGAAAATCATGTTGCGGATACAGCATGCTCAGGTTGGCAGCAAAACGAGGCATAGCAACTCCCGAAAATCAGACAAAGGGCCAAATCAATAGTGTAATCACGAAACCCAAGGTGCCCAGCAAGGTGGTGATGACGGTCCAGGTCCGCAACCCATCGGCCACGTTGAGCCCGGCGAGCTTGGTGAAGATCCAGTAGCCGGCGTCGTTGATGTGCGACATGGCCAGCCCGCCACCGCCCATGGCCAGGCACAGCAGCGCCAGGTGGTTGGGCGTCAGGTTGAGGGTGGCGATCAGCGGGCTGATGATACCGGCAGTGGTCACCAGGGCGACGGTGGTGGAACCCTGCACGGCGCGCAACAGCATGGTCAGCAGGAACCCCAGGGCCAGCACCGGCAGGCCGGTGGTGCGCAGCAGGTCGGAGACCACCGCGCCGATCCCGGTGTCCACCAACACCTTGCCGAACACCCCGCCGGCACCGGCGATCAGGATCACCATGGCCACGCCCGGCAAGGCCGAGCCGATCACATCCGACACCTGGCTGCGACTCCAGCCTCGGCGCGAGCCCAGCAGCCAGGCGCACAGCAAGGTGTCGATCAGCAGCGCCACCAGCGGCGCGCCGAGCACCGTCATCACCCCACGCACCACCGATTCAACCGGCAGTAACGAGGTGGCCAGGGTGCCCAGCAGAATCAGTACGATAGGCAGCAGAATCAGACTGACGATCAGGCCAAAGCCCGGCGCCGGGGCCGGCGGCAGCTTGGCGACGATGGCACTGGTGGACTCTTCCAGGCCCATATGGGACTCGGCAACGCCCGCCTGCCGCTCCGCCTGGTCATGGCCGTTGCTCCAGGCGCGCAAATCTTCGTTGGTGACGTGGGGGCCATAGACTTCGGCGCGAATATCGTCGGTCATGGGATAGAAGCGCCGCGTCATGCGCCCCGCCACGCGGTACCCGACATAACACAGCAACGCGGTGATCGGCAGGCCGAACATCAGCACCCGGCCCAGATCGGCGCCCAACTGGCTGGCCGCCGCCACGGCACCCGGATGCGGTGGCAGAAACGCATGCACCGTCAGCAGCGCCGCGCACATCGGCAACGCAAACACCAGCAACGGCTTGCGCGCCCGACGCGCCACGCCGTAGGCCAGCGGCATCAGGATAATCACCCCGACTTCAAAGAACACCGGCACACCGATGATGAACCCGGCGATAGTCAACGCCAGTGGCGTGCGGCTGTTGCCGAACCGCTCGATCAGCGACTTGGCCAAGGCCTCGGCGCCACCGGACAACTCGATGATGCGCCCGATCATCGCGCCCAGGGCGATGATGATCGCGATATGGCCGAGGGTCTTGCCCATGCCGCCTTCGATCGTCGCCACCAGATCGGCCGGTTTCACCCCGGCCACCAGCGCCACCACGATACTCACCAGCATCAACGCGACAAACGGCTGGAATTTGTACTTGAGGACCAGGAACAGCAGCAGCGCGATACCGGCGCCGGCGGTCAACATCAAAATCAATGGGCTCATTCGGGGATGTCCTGTTGTTATTGTTTTTGGGCGCAAGCCGGCCCCGTCGAAAACCGCGGGCGGGTCTCGAGTGGTGCTTGCAGTATGGGTCTGCGGGTTACCAGTGCGCGCCGAACGTCTCGCGCAGTTCATCCAATGCATCCGTGCTCAACGGTTCGGGCCGGGGGTTGCTCATCAACCACAGCCGTGCGGTCTCTTCCAGCTCCTCCAGGGCATAGCTGGCCTTGGCCACCGAGCTTTCCCAGACCACCGGCCCCAGGCGTTCGAGCATCACGCCACGCACGCTGTTGGCCAGTTGCGCCACCTGCTCGGCCACCTTGGGCGAGCCGGGGCGCTGGTAAGCAATCAGCGGAATGTGCCCGACCTTCATCACCTGATACGGCGTGAGCGGCGGCAGGATATCGTCCGTGCGCCATACCCCGGCCAGGGTCAGCGCCACCAAATGCGTGGAATGGGTATGCACCACGCCGCCCACCGAGGGATTGCGGTCGTACACCTGGCGGTGCAGGGCCAGGGTCTTCGACGGTTTCTCGCCGGACACCCACTCGCCTTGCAGGTTGACCTTGGCAATGGACCCCGGCGCCAGGCGCCCCAGGCAGACGTCGGTCGGAGTGATCAGCCAACCGTCGTCCAGGCGCGCACTGATATTGCCGGCGCTGCCGACTGTGTATCCACGCTGGTAAAGACTGCGTCCCACGTCGCAGATTTCTTCGCGCAGGGCCTGCTCATCGATGCCACTCATTGGGCGCCTCCCGCCAGTTGCGTCAAGGCTTTGGCAAAGAAGTCGCGGCCACCGAAGTTGCCCGACTTGAGCGCCAGCGCCAACGGTTCGGCGCAACTGCTGAGCGTGGCCGGCACGCCCGGGTCAATCTGTGCGCCAATCTGCAACAACGTGACGCCAAGGGCCTTGACCACCGCCCCGGAGGTCTCCCCGCCCGCCACCACAAAGCGTCGAACACCCTGCTCACGCAAGCCGGCGGCGATCTGGCCCAATGCCGTTTCCACCAGGGCACCGGCGCGCTCGACACCCAACTGTTGCTGCACGGCCTTGATCTCGTCCGGGCTGCTGGTGGCGTAGATCAATACGGTGTCCGCACGGTCGCGGGCAAACGCCAGTGCTTGCGCCACCACCGGTTCACCGGCGGCCAGCGCGATGGGGTCAAGGCGCAACGCCGGGCGGCCGAATTCGCACCAGGCCGCGACCTGGCCCAGAGTCGCCACCGAGGCACTGCCCGCCAGCACCACTTCGCCACCGCCGACCGTTGGCAACGCCGTGACATCGAAGTCGCGCAGTTTACCGGCGCGGCGGAAATTAGCCGGCAGGCCCAACGCCAGACCCGAGCCGCCAGTGAGCAACGGCAAGTCGGCGCAGGCGCTGCCCAGGGTGTAGAGGTCCTGGTCCGACAGCGCGTCGGCAATGGCGATACCCACCCCCTGCGCGCGCAGTTCGGCGATCTTTGCACGGGTTGCGTCAACACCGGCGGCAACCGTGTCGTAGCGCAATAACCCGACCGGCAATGGTGTCTGCTGTTGCAGCACGCGCACCAGATTCGCGTCGCCCATGGGCGTCAGCGGGTGATGCTGCATGCCTGATTCGCTGAGCAACTGGTCCTGCACGAACAGGTGTCCGCGGAAAATCGTGCGGCCGTTTTCCGGAAACGCCGGGCACGCCAGGGTGAAGTCGCCGCCCAGCGCCTTGAGCAACGCCTCGCTGACCTGGCCAATATTGCCGGCGGCGGTGGAATCGAAGGTGGAACAGTACTTGAAGAAGATCTGCTCGCAGCCTTGTTCGCGCAGCCACTGCAACGCGGCCAGCGATTCCTCGACGGCCTCGGCAACGGGCGTGGTGCGCGACTTGAGCGCGATGACGATGGCGTCGGCGTCCAGCCCCTGGGCGACTTCACGGCCGGGGATACCAATACTCTGCACCGTACGCATACCGCCGCGCACCAGCATATTGGCAAGGTCGGTGGCGCCGGTGAAATCGTCGGCGATGCAGCCCAGCAAGGGACGTGCGTTGGGGTTAGTCATGCGGCGTTCCTCACACTGACTCGGGCTTGGCGGTCGGCAAGTCGATACCCGGGAAAATCTTGATCACCGCCGAGTCGTCCTCGCGGCCAAAACCGGCGCTGGAGGCCTGCATGAACATCTGGTGTGCGGTGGCGGACAGCGGCAATGGAAACTTGCTCGCGCGGGCGGTATCCAGCACCAGGCCGAGGTCCTTGACGAAAATATCCACCGCCGACAGTGGCGTGTAGTCGGCCTTGAGAATGTGCGGCACGCGGTTCTCGAACATCCAGGAGTTACCGGCACTGTGGGTGATGACCTCGTACAAGGCGTCAGCATCGACCCCTTCGCGCAGGCCCAGGGCCATGGCCTCGGCGGATGCGGCAATGTGCACGCCGGCGAGCAACTGGTTGATGATCTTGACCTTCGAGCCCAGGCCATGCACGTCGCCCAGGCGATAGACCTTGCCGGCCATGCCCGCCAGCACCGCGTCGGCCTTGGCGTAGGCGGCCTGCGGGCCGGACGTCATCATGGTCATTTCACCGGCGGCGGCCTTGGCCGCACCGCCGGAAATCGGCGCATCCAGATACAGCAGGCCGTGTTCGCCCAAGCGCTGCCCCAATTCCACGGCGAAGGTCGGCGCCACGGTGGCGCAACCGATCACCAGGCTGGCGCGACGCAGCGACGCCACCGCACCGCCTTCACCGAACAGAACGGTTTCGGTCTGCTCGGCGTTGACCACCACCGTAATGATCACATCACAGGCATCCGCCATCTGCGCGGGTGACGCGCACGCCACGCCGCCTTCGCCGGCGAACTGCTGGGTGACCGCGTCACGCACATCACAGGCATGCACATTGAACCCTGCGCGCAACAGCGAGCGGGCAATGCCCAGCCCCATCGCGCCCAGACCGATCACACCGACATTCTTATTATTCATGGGTACTCCAGGGGAAAGCGGCGGCTGACACCACACCGGCGAGCCGCGTTGGAATTGCTCTCGATCATCCACCAATGAACGGATTATGTGAAGTATTTTTTCGATCTAACATTTTTTAACATCGATACCACTTTTCCCTTTGTCGCTTCACACCACGCAAACTCGTTTCGGACACTTGTGCTTTTCGTATTATGGTATACCATCATACGCAAGCCTCTCCCCTACACCTGATGGAGCCGTCACATGAGTTTCGAAATCCGCAAGATCGTCAGCTACGTAGAAGAAACCTTCATCGAAGGCGGCAAAGCCGCGGACACCCCGGTGACCATGGTCGGCCTCGCCGTGGTGTTGAAGAACCCCTGGCTGGGTCGTGGTTTCGTCGAGGATCTGAAGCCTGAGATCCGCGCCAATTGTTCCGACCTTGGCGCACTGATGGTCGAGCGCCTGGTGGGCATCATTGGCGGCGCCGAAAAAATCGAAGCCTATGGCAAGGCCGCTGTGGTCGGCGCCGATGGCGAGATCGAACACGCCAGCGCGATCATCCATACCCTGCGCTTCGGCAACCATTACCGCGAAGCGGTCAAGGCCAAGAGCTACCTGAGCTTCACCAACAAGCGTGGCGGCCCGGGCACCTCGATCCAGGTCCCGATGATGCACAAGGACGACGAAGGCCTGCGTTCGCACTACATCACCCTGGAAATGCACATCGAAGACGCGCCGCGCGCCGACGAAATCGTCGTGGTGCTGGGTTGCGCCGACGGCGGCCGCCTGCACCCGCGCATCGGTAATCGCTATATCGACCTGGAAGAGCTGGCGGCGGAAAAAGCCCAGTAAGCAACACCGGCCACCACAACAAAAAGCATGCAGGAGCGCTCCATGATTCGGCTCACCGCTGAACACACACCGGCTGGCACCAGTTACCTGGCGACCGGCCAAGGTCAGCCTGTGGTTTTGATCCACGGCGTGGGCCTGAATAAAGAAATGTGGGGCGGCCAGGTGGTCGGCCTGGCCGCCCATTACCGCGTGATCAGCTACGACATGCTCGGTCACGGCGCCAGCCCGCGCCCGGCTTCCGGCACGCCGCTGCTCGGGTATGCCGACCAGTTGCTGGAGCTGCTCGACCACCTGCAACTGGCCAAGGCCACGGTGATCGGTTTTTCCATGGGTGGCCTGGTGGCTCGCGCGTTTGCGCTGCATTACCCGGAACGCCTGCACAGCCTGGTGGTGCTCAACAGTGTGTTCAACCGCAGCCCGGAACAACGTGAAGGGGTGATCGCGCGTACCGCCCAGGCCGCTGAACACGGCCCGGATGCGAATGCCGAAGCCGCGCTGTCACGCTGGTTCAGCCGTGAATACCAGGCGGCCAACCCGGCGCAGATCGCCGCGCTGCGCGAGACCCTGGCGGGCAACGATCCCCAGGGTTACCTCACGACTTACGAACTGTTTGCCACCCAGGACATGTACCGCGCCGATGACCTGGGCAGTATCCAGGCACCGACCCTGGTTGCCACCGGGGAACTGGACCCAGGCTCCACGCCGCAGATGGCTCGGCAACTGGCCGACCGCATTCCCGGCGCGACCGTGGCCGTGCTGCCCGAGCAACGGCATATGATGCCGGTAGAATCGCCGCGCCTGGTCAACCAGCTGCTGCTGGGTTTTCTTGAAACGGCACACTCCCAACAACACCCGATAAAGGGGATCGTGGCATGACGCTTGAACGCTTCCAGATGTGCATCGGCGGTGAATGGGTCGATGCCCTGTCCGGCAAGACCTTTGACAGCCTCAATCCGGCGCTGGCCCAGCCGTGGGCGCAACTGCCCGATGCCGACGAGGCCGATGTGGAGCGCGCCGTACAGGCCGCGCAAAACGCTTTCGAAAGCCCGGCCTGGCGCGGCCTTACCGCCACCGCACGGGGCAAATTGTTGCGTCGCCTCGGCGACCTGATCGCCGAGAACAAAGAGCATCTGGCCCAGCTGGAAAGCCGCGACAACGGCAAACTGATCCGCGAAACCCGCGGCCAGGTCAGTTACCTGCCGGAGTTTTTCCATTACACCGCAGGCCTGGCCGACAAGCTCGAAGGCGGCACCCTGCCGCTGGACAAGCCCGATCTGTTCGCCTACACCGTGCACGAAGCCATGGGCGTGGTCGCCGCGATCATTCCGTGGAACAGCCCGCTGTACCTCACCGCAATCAAACTCGCCCCGGCCCTGGCGGCGGGCAATACCATCGTGATCAAACCGTCGGAACACGCTTCGGCGACCATCCTCGAGCTGGCCCGTCTGGCCCTTGAAGCCGGGATTCCACCGGGTGTGGTCAACGTGGTCACAGGCTTTGGCCCCAGTACCGGCGCCGCCCTCACCCGCCACCCGCTGGTGCGCAAGATCGCCTTTACCGGTGGCGCGGCCACGGCCCGGCATGTGGTACGCAGCAGCGCGGAGAACTTCGCCAAGCTGTCCCTGGAACTGGGCGGCAAGTCGCCGAACATCATCTTTGCCGACGCCGACCTCGACAGCGCCATCAACGGCGCGATTGCCGGGATTTATGCCGCGTCCGGGCAAAGCTGCGTGTCCGGCTCGCGCCTGTTGGTACAGGACGAAATCTACGACGAGTTCGTCGAGCGCCTGGTCGAGCGCGCCCAACGTATCCGCATCGGCAACCCTCAGGACGACGCCAGCGAAATGGGCCCCATGGCCACCGCCCAGCAACTGGCCGTGGTCGAAGGCCTGGTCGCGGATGCCATCGCCGAAGGCGCGCGCCTGCGCACCGGTGGCAAGCGAGCGCAGAACCTCGGCGAAGGCTGGTTCTATGAGCCGACGCTGTTCGAGTGCGACCGCAACTCGATGAAGATCATGCAGGAAGAAGTGTTCGGCCCGGTGGCCTCGGTGATCCGCTTCAAGGACGAAGCCGAAGCGCTGGCCATCGCCAACGACTCGCAGTTCGGCCTTGCCGCCGGCATCTGGACCCGCGACCTCGGCCGCGCCCACCGCCTGGCGCGCGACGTGCGTTCGGGGATCATTTGGGTCAACACCTACCGTGCCGTATCGGCCATGGCGCCCATCGGCGGCTTCAAGAACAGCGGCTACGGACGCGAAAGCGGCATCGATTCGGTGCTGGCCTATACCGAGCTGAAGACGGTGTGGATCAACCTCTCCCAGGCGCCCATGCCTGATCCCTTTGTGATGCGTTAAGAGTTTACGACCATGATCGAACCCGGCATTTATAAAGACGTGATGAGTTCCTTCCCATCCGGTGTCACGGTGGTCACCACCCTCGACCCGCAGGGTGGCATCGTCGGCATTACCGCCAGCGCGTTCAGCGCGCTGTCAATCGACCCGGCGCTGGTGCTGTTCTGCCCCAACTACGCCTCGGACACCTACCCGGTGCTGCGCGACAGCAAGCGCTTTGCGATACACCTGCTGTCCGCCGACCAGACCGCCGAAGCCTATGCCTTTGCCAGCAAGGGCAAGGAAAAAGCCAAGGGTATCGAGTGGCATTTGAGCGAACTGGGCAACCCGCTGCTGGCCAAGGCCACGGCGATCATCGAATGCGAGCTGTGGCGCGAATACGATGGCGGCGACCACGCGATCATCGTCGGCGCGGTGAAGAACCTGATCCTGCCCGAGCAACCGGTCACGCCGATGATCTATCACAAGGGCAAGCTCGGCCCGCTGCCCACCCTGGCTTGAGGCGGGCCGGGGTCGAGAGGGTTTGTCGCTTCAAGAACCCGGCGTGATAAACTTGCGCATGATTTCGGCCTTTCATCGGCCCAGCCTCCAGTCAACCGCTAAATTCAGAGCAGCCCCCATGAAACGCGCGCCTCTCGACGACAGCTTCAAGGTCAATCACAACCCGGTCACCCTGCGCGAAATCGTGTTGGAAAAACTGCGCAGCGCCATCATGAACTTTCAGCTCCTGCCCGGTGATCGCCTGGTGGAACGCGACCTGTGCGACCGCCTGGGCGTCAGCCGTACCTCGGTGCGCGAAGCGCTGCGTCACCTGGAATCCGAAGGCCTGGTGGAATTCGCCGATGCCAAGGGCCCGCAGGTGGCAATCATCACCCTGGCCGATGCCGTCGACATTTATGAACTGCGCTGCGTGCTTGAAGGCTTGATCGTGCAGCTGTTCACCCTGCGCGCCAAGGCCAAGGACATCAAGGCCCTGGAAAAAGCCCTGGAAGAAAACCGCAAGGCCCTCAAGGACGGTGAACTGCAACAGGTCATCGACTCGGTCCAGGGTTTCTACGACGTATTGCTCGAAGGGTCGGGCAACCACGTCGCGGCCACCCAGTTGCGCCAGTTGCAGGCTCGTATCAGCTACCTGCGCGCCACCTCGGTGTCCCAGGAAAACCGTCGCGGCACCAGCAACCAGGAAATGGAACGCATGGTCCAGGCGATCAAGAGCGGCGATCCGCTGGCGGCACACCAGGCCTGCGTCGACCACGTACGCGCCGCCGCCGC
This sequence comes from Pseudomonas lactucae, assembly GCF_016937615.1. Lineage (GTDB taxonomy): Bacteria > Pseudomonadota > Gammaproteobacteria > Pseudomonadales > Pseudomonadaceae > Aquipseudomonas > Aquipseudomonas lactucae. Next base: position 28,840 of record NZ_JAFHKI010000062.1, read on the forward strand.
CGTGGCTCTGGATTACCTCAAGCGCAAACAGGAAGAAACCGGGAAAGTTCCGGAAATCACCCTGCCCATCGCACTCAAAGAACCGCGCATAGGCCACTGACCATGCCCAGCCCGCGTTTTTGCCCGACCTGCGGCGGCAGTGACCTCGGTCACCAGCTGCCACCGGGCGATACCCATGAGCGCCTGATGTGCCGAGGCTGCGGCTATATCCACTACATCAACCCCAAGATCATCGCCGGCTGCATCATCGAGCAGGACGGCAAATACCTGCTGTGCCAGCGCGCAATCCCGCCGCGCCCCGGCACCTGGACGCTCCCCGCCGGTTTCATGGAAGGTGGCGAAACCACCGAACAGGCGGCGCTGCGCGAAGTCTGGGAAGAAAGCGGCGTACGCGCCGAGATCGTGTCGCCCTACTCCATCTTCAGCGTGCCCAGGATCAGCGAGGTGTACATCATCTTCCGCGCCATCGCGCTGGAGATCACCGGCGAGTTCGGGCCGGAGACGTTGGACTATAAATTCTTCGCACCCGAGGACATTCCCTGGGACAGCATCTACTACCCGGCGATCCGGCAGATCCTCGAACGGTATATCGAAGAGCGCCAGGCTGGGGTGTATGGCATCTATATCGGCAATGACGACAGCGGCAAGATCCATTTCATCCGCTGACCTCAAGCCCCCTCCCACATCTGGACCACTGTTTGGCTTGATACCTAGAGCGCCAGCCCTTCCACGATGATGATCTGCGCCACCCCCGCTCCCTCCCGGTGCCCCTTCGCCTCCTGATATTCGGCAGACTCGTAGCACGCCACCGCCTGCTCATAACTCTCAAACTCAATCACCACATTACGCTGCCGTGCCGGCCCACCTTCCATCGCCTCACTGCGCCCGCCCCTGGCCAGAAAGCGTCCGCCGAACTTCGCAAACGCCGCCGGCGCGCGCTGGGTGTACTGCGTGTACTGCTCTGCATCGGACACATCTACATGGGCAATCCAATAGGCCTTCATCGGTACATCCTCTTGTTTAGAATTTGTGGTATACCATAATACATACAACCAACAAATCGAGCACTCTCCATGTCCTTCAACAGCATCGCAGACATCATCGAAGACTACCGCCAAGGCAAGATGGTGCTCCTGGTGGACGACGAAGACCGGGAAAACGAAGGCGACCTGTTGTTGCCCGCCGCCTGCTGCACCGCCGAGACTATCAGCTTCATGGCCCGTGAAGCCCGTGGTCTGATCTGCCTGACACTCACCGACGAGCACTGCCGCCGCCTCGGCCTGGAACAGATGGTGCCCAGCAACGGCAGCGTGTTCAGTACCGCGTTTACCGTGTCCATCGAAGCCGCCAGCGGGGTGACCACGGGTATCTCCGCCGCCGACCGCGCGCGCACTGTGGCCGCAGCTGTCGCCAGCAACGCAGGGCCGGCCGATATTGTGCAACCGGGGCATATCTTCCCGTTGCGCGCCAAGGACGGCGGCGTGCTCACCCGCGCCGGCCACACCGAAGCCGGTTGCGACCTGGCGCGCCTGGCCGGGCATACACCGGCGTCGGTGATCGTCGAAGTGATGAACGATGACGGCACCATGGCGCGCCGACCGGACCTGGAAGTGTTCGCGCGCAGGCATGGCATCAAGATCGGCACCATCGCCGACCTTATCCACTATCGCCTTAGCACCGAACGCACCGTGCAGCGCATCGGCGAGCGCGACCTGCCGACGGTGCATGGCACGTTCCGCCTGATCACCTTCGAAGACCGCATCGACGGCGGCGTGCACATGGCGATGGTCATGGGCCAGCCGCGCCGTGACGAACCGACCCTGGTGCGCGTGCATGTGATCGACCCGCTGCGCGACCTGGTGGGCGCCGAGTACAGCGGCCCGTCGAACTGGACACTGTGGGCCGCCTTGCAACGCGTGGCGGCCGAAGGCAGTGGCGTGGTGGTGGTGCTGGCCAATCATGAATCATCCCAGGCCCTGCTGGAGCGCGTGCCGCAACTGACCCAGGCGCCGCGCCAGTTCAACCGCTCGCAATCGCGGATTTATTCCGAAGTAGGCACCGGGGCGCAGATATTGCAGGACCTTGGTGTCGGCAAACTGCGTCACCTCGGCCCGCCGCTCAAATATGCCGGGCTTACCGGCTACGATCTAGAGGTGGTGGAGAGCATCCCCTTTACCGAATGACGGATAACCGGTAAGGCAAAATGCTTGCACAAAGCTTGGAATACCATAATATGATATTCCATAGACCGAACGCTTTCGCCAAGTGCACCCGCCAGGGAAAGCACCCACAACAGCCCTTGGCACGGTCGCCTTTTGGGGTATCGAGTAGACGCCCCGACAGACCTACTGCTCCCGATAGGCGGGCATTACCAGCCCGCTCAATAACAAAACAAATGAGGGCGTGAAAATGGTGTTGAACAAACGTGTTACCGCAGTGTTGTTCGCGGGCTTGTTGGCCACGGCCACTCACGCGGCCATGGCGGCCGAAAGCGTCAATTTCGTGAGCTGGGGCGGTAGCACCCAGGATGCGCAGAAGCAGGCGTGGGCTGACCCGTTCAGCAAGGCCAGCGGTATCACCGTAGTGCAGGATGGCCCGACCGACTACGGCAAGCTCAAGGCCATGGTCGAAAGCGGCAACGTGCAGTGGGACGTGGTGGATGTGGAGGCCGACTTCGCCTTGCGCGCCGCCGCCGAAGGCCTGCTCGAACCCCTCGACTTCTCGGTGATCCAACGCGACAAGATCGACCCGCGTTTCGTCTCCGACCATGGCGTGGGTTCATTCTTCTTCTCCTTCGTGCTCGGCTACAACGAAGGCAAGCTCGGCGCCGGCAAACCGCAGGACTGGACCGCGCTGTTCGACACCAAAACCTACCCCGGCAAACGCGCCCTTTACAAATGGCCCAGCCCTGGCGTGCTCGAGTTGGCATTGCTGGCCGATGGCGTCCCCGCCGACAAGCTCTACCCGCTGGACCTGGACCGCGCCTTCAAGAAACTCGACACGATCAAGAAAGACATCGTCTGGTGGGGCGGCGGCGCGCAGTCGCAGCAGCTGTTGGCCTCGGGTGAGGTCAGCATGGGCCAGTTCTGGAACGGCCGCATTCACGCGCTCCAGGAAGACGGCGCGCCGGTCGGCGTAAGCTGGAAGCAGAACCTGGTCATGGCTGACATCCTTGTTGTGCCAAAAGGCAGCAAGAACAAAGCCGCCGCCATGAAGTTCCTGGCCAACGCCAGCAGCGCCAAGGGCCAGGCCGATTTCTCCAACCTGACAGCCTATGCACCGGTCAACATCGACAGCGTGCAACGCCTGGACTCGGTCCTCGCGCCCAACCTGCCGACGGCGTACGTCAACGACCAGATCACCCTCGATTTCGCCTACTGGGCCAAGAACGGTCCGGCCATTGCAACACGGTGGAATGAATGGCTAGTCAAATGAAAATGACGGCAACCACACCGACCGGGAGCGCCCTCGGCGCTGCCGGCGCGGTACCGGGTAACGCCAACTCGCCGTCCCTGGCACAACGCTGGCGGGGGTCGAGCAACCTGATCCCGGCCCTGCTGTTCCTGGGCTTGTTCTTTCTCGCACCGCTGATCGGCCTGTTGCTGCGCGGCGTGCTGGAACCCACGCCGGGCCTGGGCAACTATGAACAGCTGTTCGCCAACTCGGCCTATGCACGGGTGCTGCTCAACACCTTTTCGGTGGCGGGCCTGGTGACCTTGTTCAGCCTGTTGCTGGGCTTCCCGCTGGCTTGGGCGATTACCCTGGTGCCACGCGGTTGGGGCCGCTGGATGCTGAGCATCGTGCTGTTGTCGATGTGGACCAGCTTGCTGGCCCGCACCTATTCCTGGCTGGTCTTGCTGCAAGCATCCGGGGTGATCAACAAGGCGCTGATGGCCATGGGCATCATCGATCAGCCGCTGGAGATGGTGCACAACCTCACCGGCGTGGTGATCGGCATGAGCTACATCATGATTCCGTTCATTGTGCTGCCGTTGCAGGCGACCATGCAGGCCATCGACCCGATGATTCTGCAGGCCGGCTCGATCTGTGGCGCCAGCCCCTGGACCAACTTCTTCCGCGTCTTCCTGCCGCTGTGTCGGCCGGGGCTGTTTTCCGGCGGCTTGATGGTGTTTGTGATGTCCCTCGGTTACTACGTCACCCCGGCACTGCTCGGCGGTGCGCAGAACATGATGCTGCCCGAGTTCATCATCCAGCAGGTGCAGTCGTTCCTCAATTGGGGCCTGGCCAGCGCCGGCGCCGCGTTGCTGATCGTCATCACGCTGGTGCTGTTCTACTTCTACCTGAAGCTTCAGCCGGAATCCCCGGTTGGCGCCAGCAACGCGAGGTAAGCCATCATGCTCCTGACCCCCAACGCCATGAGCCGCAGGATGCGCCTGGGCCTCTATACCACCACCGGCGTGATCGGTCTGTTCCTGCTGTTGCCGATCGTATTTATCGTGCTGCTGTCCTTCGGCTCGTCGCAATGGCTGGTGTTCCCGCCGCCCGGCTGGACGCTCAAATGGTACGGCCAGTTTTTTTCCAACCCCGATTGGATGAACGCCGCCATGGCCAGCCTCAAGGTCGCGGTCCTGACCACGGTGTTTGCCGTCGCCCTCGGCCTGCCCACTGCGTTTGCCCTGGTGCGCGGGCGCTTTCCTGGCCGCGAGCTGCTCTACGGCCTGTTCACCCTGCCGATGATCGTGCCGCTGGTGATCATCGCGGTGGCGGTGTATGCACTATTCCTCAAGCTCGGCTACACCGGCACGATGTTCGCCTTTGTGGTCAGCCATGTGATCGTCGCGCTGCCGTTCACCATCATCTCGATCATCAACTCGCTGAAGCTGTTCGACCAGTCGATTGAAGACGCGGCGGTGATCTGCGGCGCCTCGCGCTTGCAGGCGGTGTTCAAGGTGACCTTCCCGGCCATTCGCCCCGGCATGGTAGCCGGTGCGCTGTTTGCCTTTCTTGTCTCGTGGGACGAGGTCGTGCTCAGCGTGATGATGGCCAGCCCGACCCTGCAAACCCTTCCCGTAAAAATGTGGACCACCCTGCGCCAGGACCTGACGCCTGTGATCGCCGTCGCCTCGACGCTGCTGATCGGCCTGTCGGTACTGGTCATGGTGATTGCCGCCGCCGTTCGCCGGCGCACCGAAACCCGCGCTTGAGCGCCGAGGATTAAGACATGAGTGCAGTGATCAAAGACCCCGCGCAAACCCCTGGCCAAAGCCTGGTGAGCCTGCGCAACCTGAACAAGTTCTATGGCGAATTTGCTGCCGTGGATAACATCTCGCTGGACATCAAGGACGGCGAATTCCTGACCTTTCTCGGTTCCAGCGGCTCGGGCAAAAGCACCACCTTGTCGATGCTCGCCGGCTTTGAAACGCCGAGCAGCGGCGAGATCCTCGTGGGCGGCCAATCCCTGGTCAACGTACCGCCGCACAAACGCGACATCGGTATGGTGTTCCAGCGTTACTCGCTGTTCCCGCATTTGTCGGTGCGCGACAACATCGCCTTCCCTCTGGCGATCCGCAAACTGGCCAGCGCCGAACGCGAAAAACGCGTCGATGCCATGCTCAAGCTGGTGCAGCTGGAACCCTTCGCCCACCGCCGCCCTTCGCAATTGTCTGGCGGCCAGCAGCAACGGGTCGCCATCGCCCGCGCGCTGGTGTACGAGCCACGCATCCTGCTGATGGACGAACCCCTCGGAGCCCTCGACAAAAAGCTGCGTGAAGACTTGCAGGACGAACTGCGCCAGTTGCACCGGCGCCTGGGCATCACCATCGTTTACGTCACCCACGACCAGGAAGAAGCCATGCGCCTGTCCCAGCGCATCGCGATTTTCAGCCACGGCAAGATCGTCGGCCTGGGCAGCGGCTTCGACTTGTACCAGAACCCGCCGAACGCGTTCGTGGCGTCGTTCCTCGGCAACTCCAACTTCCTCAAGCTCAAGGCCCAGGGCAATGCGGTGGCGTCGTTCGAAGGCCAGTCGCTGTCGATCCGCCTGACCACCGGGCTGCACACCGAGCAAGACGTACTGCTGATGGTACGCCCGGAAAAAGCCCTGGCGCTGAGCATCGAACAGGCCGCCGAGCAACCGTTGGTGGCTGGCTGGAATGAAGTGTCGGCGATTGTGGGTGAAGTGCTGTTTCTTGGTGAAAGCCAGACCTGCACGGTGAAAACCCTCGGTGGCACCTCGATGACGGTCAAGGCACTGTCCGCTGCCGGCATGCCGCTCAAGGCCGGCGACCCGGTGCGCGTGCGCTGGGCGACGGCGGATGCGTGTGTGTATACCGAGTGGGTGGAGAGTGATTTGAACAAGGCGGCCGGGGCGCATTGAGCTTCCCATGTCGAGATCAATGTGGAAGGGGCTTGCCCCCTCCCACATTTTTAGCTGCATTCATCCAGTCGAACGATCAGTGGTTGTAGGCCCGCTCGTTATGCTCGGCCAGGTCCAACCCCATGTCTTCAACCGATTCATGCGCACGCAGGCCGACCAGGGCGTTGACCACCTTGAGGATGATCCAGCTGATCACGAAGCAGTACACCGTGGTCAGCAACACGCCTTTGATCTGGGCCACCACTTGGGCGCCCATGGTCACGCCTTCCACCAGGCCGCCCATGGACGGTACGCAGAACACACCGGTCAACACTGCACCGATCATGCCGCCGATGCCGTGCAGGCCGAACACGTCGAGGCTGTCGTCGTAGCCGAAGCGGCGCTTGAGCACCGTCACGCTCAAGTAGCAGAACACCCCGCACAGCAAGCCGATAGCCAACGCACCGCCGACGCCGACATACGCGCACGCCGGGGTGATGCCCACCAGACCGGCCAACGCGCCGCTGGCCAGGCCCAAGGCGCTCGGCTTGCCGACCTTGAACCACTCGGTGAACATCCAGCCCAGAATCCCGGCGCACGCACCAGCTGGGTGTTGAGCATGACAATCCCTGAGGTACCGTTGAGGCCGCCACCGGAGCCGATATTGAAGCCGAACCAACCCACCCACAGCATGGCCGCGCCGGCCATGGTCAGGCTGAGGTTATGCGCCGGCATCGGCGTGTTCTGGTAGCCCTTGCGCTTGCCGAGGATCAGGCACGCGGCGAGCGCAGCCACACCGGCATTGATGTGCACGGCGGTGCCGCCGGCAAAATCGAGCACACCCCAGTTATGCATCAAGGCCCCTGAACCGCCCCACACCATGTGCGCCACCGGGGCATACACCAGGGTGAACCAGAGGGCCATGAACCACAGCGCCGCCGAAAACTTCATGCGTTCGGCAAACGCCCCGGCGATCAGCGCCGGCGTGATGATCGCGAAGGTCATCTGGAAGGTCACGAACACCCCTTCCGGAATATCCCCCACCAGGCTCTCGGGGGTCATCCCGGCCAGAAAGGCGCGACTCAGCCCGCCGACAAAACTGTTGAAGGTCACCTGCCCCTCGACCATGCCGGTGGTGTCGACCACCATGCTGTAGCCGTAGATCACCCACAGCACGCCCACCAACCCGGCGATACCAAAGCACTGGGTGAACAGCGAGAGCATGTTTTTCGCGCGGACCAGTCCGCCATAGAACAACGCAAGCCCCGGCAAGCACATGAACAGCACGAGCACGGCGGCGGTGACCATCCAGGCGGTGCTGCCGGTGTTCAAGGTGGGTGCATCGGCCGCCTGCGCCAGCGGTGCAAACGCACTGGCGACCAATAGGCCGAAAAGAGATTTGCCGACAAGACGATTGACCATGTTCAAAGCTCCTGCAAAAGAAATGGGATGTGCCTGGCAGTGAGCAGTAGTTGTGTGGAGAGCCTCTTGGCGGGCTCCTTGATTTGCATGTTTGTCATGGGAGGGAGCTTGCTTGCGCTGGGGTGTGAAGCAGCCCTAAAAAGCCGGCTCCAGCTGCGCTGTCGAACGGGAGCAAGCTGCCTCGCCACAGGTTCTGCTCCTGCCTCAGTAACCGCTACCGGAACCCGGCACCCAGCTGGTCCCCGCCAACGGCACCCGGGCCATGGCGGCCGATTCCACGGTCAGCGCGACCAGGTCCTCGGGGTCGAGGTTGTGCAGGTGCGATTTGCCGCATGCACGCGCCATGGTCTGCGCCTCCAGTACCATCACCCGCAGGTAATTGGCCAGGCGTCGCCCGCCTTCCACCGGGTCCAGCCGTTTGGACAGCTCCGGGTCCTGGGTGGTGATCCCGGCCGGTCGCGGCCGTTCTGCCAGTCGTCGTAGAAGCCGGCGGCCGAGCCGATTTTTTTCAGCTCCGCATCCAGCCGTGGGTGGTTGTCACCCAGGGCAATCAGCGCGGCCGTGCCGATGGCCACCGCATCGGCGCCCATCGCCATGGCCTTGGCCACGTCGGCACCATTGCGAATCCCGCCCGATACGATCAACTGGACCTTGCGGTGCATGCCCATCTCCTGCAAAGCCTGTACCGCTTGGGGGATGGCCGACAAAATCGGGATGCCGACGTGCTCGATAAACACTTCCTGGGTCGCTGCGGTGCCGCCTTGCATGCCGTCGAGCACGATCACATCGGCCCCCGCCTTGACCGCCAGCTTCACGTCGTAATACGGCCGGCTGGCGCCGATCTTCACGTAGATCGGTTTTTCCCAATCGGTGATTTCGCGCAGCTCGGCAATCTTGATTGCCAGGTCATCGGGGCCGGTCCAGTCCGGGTGGCGGCAGGCGCTGCGCTGGTCCACACCGATAGGCAAGGTGCGCATGCCGGCCACGCGCTCGGTGACCTTCATGCCCAGCAACATGCCGCCGCCACCGGGCTTGGCGCCCTGGCCGAGAACAATCTCGATGGCATCGGCCTTGCGCAAATCATCCGGGTTCATGCCGTAGCGCGACGGCAGGTACTGGTACACCAGGTGCTGGGATTGGCCGCGTTCTTCCGGGGTCATGCCGCCGTCACCGGTGGTGGTACTGGTGCCGGCGATGGTCGCTCCGCGGCCCAGGGCTTCCTTGGCATTGGCCGACAACGCGCCGAAACTCATGCCGGCGATGGTCACCGGAATCTTCAAATGGATCGGCTTCTTGGCGAAGCGGTTGCCGAGGATCACGTCGGTGCCGCACTTCTCGCGATAGCCTTCCAGCGGGTAACGCGACACGCTGGCGCCGAGCAGCAGCAAGTCATCGAAGTGCGGCAGCTTGCGCTTGGTGCCGCCACCGCGAATGTCGTAGATGCCGGTTTCGGCGGCGCGCTGGATTTCCTGGATAGTCAGGCGGTCGAAGGTCGCCGACTCGCGCAGGACCGGAGGGGTTTGTTCAGTCATGGTGGAGCTCCTGATCAGTACGCGCAGGCGTTGTCGACTTTGAAGTTGTAGAGTTGGCGGGCCGAACCGTAGCGCTTGAAGTCCGCCGCCTGATGGGCAAATCCGGCGCGATCCAGCAGTTCCTGCAGCTCTTGCAGGTGCTCATTGCGCATCTCTTTTTCGACACAGTCCGAGCCCAGGGACTCCACCGTGCCTTTGACATAGATATGGGTTTCATACAGCGAATCGCCCAACGCATCGCCGGCGTCGCCGCACACCACCAGACGCCCGGCCTGGCCCATGAAGCAGCTCATATGGCCGATGCTGCCGCCGACGACGATGTCGATGCCCTTCATGGAGATCCCGCAACGGCGCCCGCGTCGCCCTCGATCACCAGCAAACCACCATGGGCCGTCGCCCCGGCAGCCTGGGACGCGCTGCCTTTGACGCGCACCGAGCCGGACATCATGTTCTCGGCGCAGCCCACGCCGACGTTGCCGTGCACAGTGATCGACGCCTGCTGGTTCATGCCCGCGCAGTAGTAACCGGCGTGGCCCTCGATATCGATGGACACCGGCTGGTTCACCCCGACGGCGAGGTTGTGCTTGCCGTTGGAATGGGTGACGCGCCATTCGTTGTCGAGTACCGGCGCATGCAGCGCCTGGTTGAGGTCACGCACGGTGGCGGTGGAAAGATCGATGGTTTTCATGTGTGCGCTCCTTAAGCGGCTGTCTCGCGTTCCCAGATGTACAACGTGGCCGGGGCGGGCTCCCAGATCCGCGCGTTCTCGATGCCCGGCAGACTCGACAGCGCCTGGTACTCCGAGGCCATGGCCACGTAGTCGTCGGTCTCGGCGAGGATCGCCGGCTTGCAGGCAATCGGGTCGCGGATCACCGCAAAACCGTTGCGCGTGCCGATGGCAAAGGTGAAGAAGCCGTCGAGGTCTTCCAGGGAGTGGTCCAGCGCCTCTTTGAGCGAGTCGCCCTGTTGCAAACGCCAGGTCAGGTAGCCGGCGGCGACTTCGGTGTCGTTGTCGGTTTCGAACTGAATGCCTTCGCGCTTGAGCTCCTGGCGCAAGCGGAAGTGGTTGGACAGCGAGCCGTTGTGCACCAGGCACAGGTCGGCGCCGGTGGAAAACGGGTGGCTGCCTTCCATGGTCACCGCGCTTTCGGTGGCCATGCGGGTGTGGCCGATAATGTGGCTGCCCTGCATGCTGGCCAGGCCGAAACGCTGGGAAATGTCCTCAGGCAGGCCCATGCCCTTGAGGATTTCGATGCTCCGTCCGGCGCTCATGATGCGCACGCTCGGCGCCAGTTCGGCCAGTGCCAGGCGCACCGGGGCTTCGTCGGCGTGGATCTTCAGCACAGCGGCACTGGCGTTCTGGAACCAGTCCAGCGAACAACCCAGACGCCCTTCCAGCGCGCCCATCAAAGCGTTCCAATCGAAGGCGTCGGTGGTGGCTTGCAGGGTCAGCTTGACCCAACCATCGGCGACTTCATCGCCGTAGATGGCAAACCCCGCACTGTCCGGGCCACGGTCAGTCATGGCGTGCAGCATGGGTTCAAACAACTTGCCGAGCTGGGGTTCCAGCCGCGGATTCTTCAGGTACAGGCCTACGATTCCACACATAACAAGTCTCCGTCACACGGTGTCAGAAAAATTCGGTGTAGCGCTGGATTTCCCAGTCGCTCACATGGCGGCTGTATTCCACCCACTCCATGCGCTTGAGCTTGATGAACTCGCCCACGATCTGCGGCCCCAGCACCTCGGCGAACAACGCGTCGGCTTCCAGCGCGTCGCAGGCTTCCTTCAGCGATTGCGGCAGAGTCTTGATGCCGCGCTCGGCGATCTGCTCCAGGCTCAGGCTGTAGAGGTTTTCGTTGCAGACATGGTCGATTTCCAACTGCCGATCGATGCCGTCCAGGCCCGCCGCGATGATCGCGGCGCTGACCAGATACGGGTTGCAACCGGCGTCCGGCAGGCGGAACTCCAGGCGGCCGTAAGGCACGCGCACCATGGCCGAACGGTTGTTGGCGCCAAACGCAATGAAGGCAGGCGCCCACGTCGCGCCGGACAACGAATTGCCCACCACCAGGCGCTTATAGGAGTTGACTGTGGGCGCGGCGAACGCACACAGCGCCGGGCCATGGGCGAGCAGGCCGGCGGCGAAGTGATAGGCCAGTTTCGACAGGCCCATGCCGCTCGGGTCGCTGGCGTCATGGAACAGGTTTTTGTTATCAAAGCTGCTGATCGACAGGTGAAAGTGCATGCCGTTGCCGGCGCGTTTCGGGTCGGGCTTGGGCATGAAGGAACAGATCATGCCCAGTTCATTGGCGATCTCGCCGGCGGCCATGCGAAAGAAGGTGAAACGGTCGGCCGAGGTCAAGGCATCGCTGTAGGTGTAGTTGATCTCGAACTGGCCGTTGGCGTCTTCGTGGTCGATTTGATAGACCTCGAAATCCACTGCCTGCAAGGCTTCGGTCAGGCGCTCGAGGAACACTCGCGAACGCGACAGGCCCTTGTAGTCGTAGCAGGGCTTGTCGAGGTTGTCGCTGGGGTCGACCAGTTGCAACGCGCCTCGCTCGTCGCGGCGCATCAGGTTGAACTCGGGCTCCAGGCCGGTGTTCAGCGTCCAGCCCTTGTCCTGCAGGCGCTGCACCTGCTGTTGCAACACGTAGCGGCTGTCGTAGGGATGAGGCTTGCCGTCGACATGGCCGACGCACACCACCCGGCCGTACCCCGGCTGCCACGGCACCGGGGTCAATGTCGACAGATCGCCACGCGCCATGAAGTCCGGACCATGGGGCTCCATGCCCATGCCGCTGATGGCGAACCCGGCAAACCCCGCGCCCTCTTCGGCCACCGTCTTGAGCCCGCAGATGGGCACCGACTTGGTCTTGGCCGCACCGTGTATATCCACAAACTGCGCAAGCACGTACTTGATCCCGTGCTTGTCGATGATGCGCTGGGTTTCTGCTGGCAACATTGCGTGACACTCCTCGCGAAAGGCAAAACAGTGTGGAGGGGCTTGACCGTCTTTTTATTCCTAAAAAGAAAGTTAGTTTCTCTACAGGAATGCAATAGCCTTGCCAGCTTCGCGAATGGCACATCGACGTGCCGGAGAAAGCGCTTTTGTGCTGTATATATGGGAAAATTCTTTTCCCTGTGGGAATACGCAGCCAGGAACGGCCATCAAGAGCCATCACTTGCACTTTCCCAGTGCGAAATTAATATTACTGAACGGAAACCGTGCAGGATCTGATGACTATGTCCACCGAAACCGCCCCCCGCCTCAAGCTCGAGCAATACCTGGGTTTGCAGATCAAGCGCCAGCGCCAGGCCCAGGATCTCAAGCTGTCCGACGTTGCCAAGATTGCCGACATCAGCCAGGGCATGTTGAGCAAGATTGAAAACGCCCAGGTCTCTACCAGTCTGGATACCCTGAGCCGCTTATGTGATGTGCTTGGGCTGCCTCTGTCCAAGTTGTTCAGTGAATATGACCAGCAGGACGGCAGCGCCCTGTTGGTCAAGGGTGACCAGGGCATGGAAGTGGTGCGCCGGGGAACCGAGAAGGGCCATACCTACCACCTGCTCAACCATACGCGCGGGCCGAAGAAGAGTTTCGAGGCGTACATGGTGAGCATGGATGATGCGAGCGAGGAGTTTCCGACGTTCTCCCACCCCGGCACCGAGTTTCTGCATTTGCTGGAGGGTGAGTTGATTTACCGGCATGGCAATCAGCTGTATCGCATGGAAGCTGGCGACAGCCTGACCTTTGAAGGCGAGATTCCCCATGGGCCTGAGCAGTTGGTGCAGGTGCCGATTCGGTTGTTGTCGATCATGAATTATGGGGGGGACAAGGAGTAATCCGCGACTCGATACAGCTGAAGCACAAAGGTCCAAATGTGGGAGGGGCTTACTCCCTCCCCTATTTCCAACCGCGTTCGAGCTGTCCGCTCGTAGCGGTAAAAATTCCTCTCAGTTAAAAAACTTTCAAAATAGAGCTGGACGCCCCGCCCCCTCTTCCCCTATAAAGCCATCTCAGGAATATATTATTCCCCACAAGAAAACGCGCTCAAGGAATGAGCCTGCTGTCCTCAGACATTTTCGCTATGCGATGAGCTGCCGCCATCACCCCGAGGACGTGTCATGCAACACGAGAAAAACCATTTCATCATCAAGGTCACCTGCCCCGCCGTGTCCGGTATCGTCGCTGCCGTCACCACCTACCTGGCGGACAGCGCATGCTATATCGGGGAGATGGCGCAGTTCGACGATGATTTCAGCGGCCGCTTTTTCATGCGTGCGGTGTTCCGTTTCAACGATGGGCATGAGGGCGACCTGCAACAGATCAAAGACGGTTTCGCCGAGGTCGCCCAGGCCTTCGACATGCAGTGGGAGCTGCACGACACCCGCGAGCCGATGCGCGTGATGCTGATGGTGAGCAAGTTCGACCACTGCCTCACCGACCTGCTCTACCGCTACCACAAGGGCGAGATGGACATGACCATCACCGCCATCGTCTCCAACCACCTCGACCTGCGGCCCATGGCCGAGCGCGAGGGTATTCGCTTTATCTATCTGCCGGTGTCCAGGGACAACAAAGCCGCGCAGGAAGCCGAGCTGATGAAGATCGTCGATGACACCCGCACTGAGCTGGTGGTGTTGGCGCGCTACATGCAGATCCTCTCCGACGACCTGTGCCGGCAACTGTCGGGACGGGCGATCAATATTCATCACTCATTCCTGCCCGGCTTCAAGGGTGCCAAGCCCTATCACCAGGCTTATCAACGCGGTGTGAAGCTGATCGGTGCCACCGCGCACTACGTCACCAGCGACCTGGATGAAGGCCCGATCATCGAGCAGCAGGTGCAGCGCGTCGACCACGTGTACAAACCCGACGATCTGGTCGCCATCGGCCGCGACACCGAAACCGTGGCCCTGTCCAAGGCGGTCAAGTACCACCTGGAGCACCGGGTGTTTCTCAATCAGGACAGAACGGTGGTGTTCCGGTGAGCGCCGCTAAACTGATCGATGGCAAAGCCGCGGCCGCTCGCGTGCTGCTGCAAGTGCGTGAAGACGTGGCGCGCCTGCTCGCGCAAGACATTCAACCGGCCCTGGCCGTGATCCTGGTGGGCAGCGACCCGGCCAGCCAGGTGTATGTGCGCAACAAGATCCTGCGCGCCGACGAGGTGGGCATCCGCTCCCTGGAACACCGTCTGCCCGACGACACCAGCACCGAACAATTGCTGATCCTGATCGGCCAATTGAACACCCACCCGGCGATCCACGGCATCCTCCTGCAACTGCCGCTGCCGGCGCAGATCGACGAACTGCGCGCCCTGGAAGCCATCGCGCCGCATAAGGACGTGGACGGTTTCCACAGCCAGAACGTCGGCGGTCTCAGCCAGGGTCGCGCGGTGCTCATGCCGTGCACGCCGAGCGGTTGCCTGTATCTGCTGGAGCAAACCTGCGGCGACCTGCGCGGCAAACACGCGGTGGTCATCGGCCGTTCGAACATTGTCGGCAAGCCCATGGCCGCGCTGCTGCTCAAGGCCGATTGCTCGGTGACCGTGCTGCACTCACGCAGCCAGAACGCGCAGGCGCTGTGCCGACAGGCCGATATCGTGATCGCCGCCGTGGGCCGCGCCCGCTTGGTTGACGCGAGCTGGTTGAAGCCCGGCGCGGTGGTCATCGACGTGGGCATCAACCGCATCGACGACGACGGTCGCAGCCGCCTGGTGGGCGATGTCGACTTCGACAGCGCCCTGCCCCATGTCGCCGCCATTACCCCGGTGCCCGGCGGTGTCGGGCCAATGACCATTGCCTTCCTGATGAAAAACACCGTGGCCGCCGCCCTGGCGCAACACCACGCCCAACGCAGCCGATCGGAGGCCGTATGCCATTCAATCTATTGAAATATGGGCTGAGTTCGGAGTACCCGGTGGAAGTGGATCTGCCACCGCCCAAGGAACTCAAGGCCCGCTATGACGTAGTGATCATCGGCGCCGGTGGCCATGGCCTGGCCACCGCCTATTACCTGGCCAAGTACCACGGCATCACCCATATCGCGGTGCTGGAAAAAGCCTACCTGGGCGGCGGCAATACCGCGCGCAATACCGCAGTAATCCGTTCCAACTACCTCACCAGCGAGGGCGTTCGTTTTTACGCCGAGTCGGTAAAGATGTTCCAGGCGCTGTCCAATGAATTCGACTTCAACATCATGTATTCCGAGCGCGGCCAACTGACCCTGGCCCACACCGACGCTACCGTGCGTTCGTTCCGCCAGCGTGCCGAAGTGAACAAGCACTTCGGCGGGCGCACCGAGATGATCGACCGCCAGCAGATCCGCGAGCTGGTGCCCAGCCTCAACCTCGACCCCGGCCATTTGCCGGTGATCGCCGGGCTCTGGCATATCGACGGCGCCACCGCGCGCCACGATGCCGTGGCCTGGGGCTACGCCAAGCAGGCGGCCAAGCGCGGCGTGGAAATCCATCAACTCACCGAAGTGCAGGACCTGGTGATCGAAAACGGCGCCATCACCGCGGTGAAAACCAACCGCGGCACGATCCAGTGCGGCTGCGCGGTGCAGGCGATTGCCGGGCACAGCTCGTTGCTGATGGCCAAGGCCGGCATCCGCTCGCCGATTCAGACTTTCCCATTGCAGGCCATGGTCACCCAACCGTTCAAACCGTTCCTTGACCCTCTGGTGAGTTCCTCGGCCCTGCACTGCTATGTGCAGCAAACCAGTCGCGGCGAAGTGGTATTTGGCGGCGGTTCCGACCCCTACCCGCTGTTCAACACGCGCTCCACCCTGGATCTGAAAGAAAGCCTGCTGGCCCACGCCATCGAAATGTTCCCGTTTCTGGCCAACGCCAAGTTGATGCGCCAATGGGCCGGGATAACCGACATGACCCCCGACTACAGCCCGATCATGGGCCTGTCACCGGTAAAGAATTACTACCTCGACGCCGGTTGGGGCACCTGGGGTTTCAAGGCCACGCCGATCTGCGGCAAGACCATGGCCGAACTGGTCGCCAGCGGCGGCAAGGTGCCGGAGTTGATCAAGCCGTTTGGTCTGGAACGCTTCTCGACCTTCCAGCAAGTCAACGAAATGGGCGCCACGGCGGCCAGCCACTGACGGAGAGCAGACGATGAAAATCATGATGTGCCCGCTCAACGGGCCGCGCAATATTAGCGAATTCACCTACGGCGGCGAGTTCAAGCCGATGCCCGACCCGGTCAATTGCAGCGACGCTGAATGGGCCGACTACGTGTTCAACACCGACAACCTCGCCGGTGTGGTGCGCGAATGGTGGATGCACACACCCTCGAGCTACTGGTTCCTCGCCGAGCGCCACACGGTCACCGATGAGATCGTGCGCACCTTCGATCCCCGCGAAGTGTTCACCACCCGCGTCGACTTCCACACCGCCAAGGAGATCGCCGGATGAACCGCCTTCCCGCCCCCATGGGCCTGCTGATCCAGCGTGACCAGCCACTCGACTTCAGTTTCGACGGCCTGCCCTACCAAGGTTTGCAGGGCGACAGCATCGCCAGCGCCCTGCTCGCCAACGGACGCTTCCTGCTGTCGCGCTCGTTCAAGTACCACCGTCCACGCGGCCCGTTGACCATGGCCGGCCAGGACGCCAACAGCCTGGTGCAACTGCCCCGGGAGCCCAATGTGTTGGCCGATGCCCACGCGCTGTCCGCCGGTTTGGCGGTGACTGCACAGAACGTCAACGGCTCGCTGGATAACGACAGGGACGCCTACCTGGGCAAGTTTTCCAAGTTCATGCCGGTGGGTTTTTACTACCGTTCGTTCTACAAGCCCAAGGGCATGTGGAAAGTCTGGGAGCCGATCATCCGCAAAAAGGCCGGCCTGGGCGTGCTCGACCTGTCCTTTGCGCCTGAGTATTACGACAAGGCCTACCTGTTTACCGACCTGGCGGTGATCGGTGCCGGACCGGCCGGGTTGCAGGCCGCGCTGTCTGCCGCGAATGCCGGGGCCAAGGTGCTGCTGATCGAACAGCAGCCGATCCTCGGCGGCTCGCTGACCTACGCACGCTTCGATATCGAAGGCACCCGTGCCGACCGCCTGCGCCACGAACTGATCGACGCGGTGCAACAACACGCCAATATCCAGGTGCTGACCGACGCCACCTGCAACGCCTGGTTTACCGACAACTACCTGCCGGTGATCCAGGGCAAACGCCTGTACAAAGTACGTGCGCGCCAGTGCCTGGTGTGCAGCGGCTCGTTCGACCAGCCGGTGGTCTTCCGCAACAACGACCTGCCGGGGGTGATGCTGACCAGCGCCGCGCAACGCCTGATGAAGCTCTATGCGGTCAAGCCGGGCAAGCGCGCGGTGGTGCTCACCGGCAATGACGATGGCTACCTGGCGGCCCTCGACCTGCATGACCTGGGCGTGGACGTGGCGGCCGTGATCGACTTGCGCCATGCCCCGGCGGACAGCGCCCTGCCTGCGCCCTGGCCCGGCGCAAGATCCCGTGCCACACCAACAGCACGGTATTCGAGGCCCTGCATGAAAAAGGCCTGCGTCATGTGAAGGGCGTCGACGTGCGCCAGATCACCGGCCAGGGCCAGGTCAGCGCCAGCGCGCAGGTGATCGACTGCGACCTGCTGTGCATGTCGGCCGGCTACATGCCGGTGTATCAACTGCTGTGCCAGGCCGGCGGCAAGCTGGCGTATGACGACCGGCGCGCAGAGTTCAGTCTCAGTGGCCTGCCACGGAACCTGCGTGTGGCCGGCTCCGTGAACGGTCGGCACCAGTTGGACAACGTGCTGGCAGACGCCACCCATGCCGCCGCCGACAGTGTGCTCACCCTCGGCATGACCACTGCCAGCCCACCCGCGCCGCTGCGCAGTGAAGCCCAGGTCAATTTCAACTGGCCGATTTTTCCGCATCCCAAGGGCAAGGACTTCGTCGATTTTGACGAAGACCTGCAAGTGGCGGATATCGTCAACGCCACGCGCATCGGCTACCGCGATGTGCAGTTGGTCAAACGTTATTCCACCGTGGGCATGGGCCCGTCCCAGGGCCGCCATTCGGCGCTGCCTACCGCGCGGCTGGTGGCCTGGGCGACCCAACGCAATATCAGTGAAACCGGAGTCACCACCGCGCGGCCGCCGTTCGTCGCGGAGAAACTCGCGCATGTGGCCGGGCGGGCCTTCGATCCCTACCGGCAAACACCGATGCACGCGCGCCATGTGCAGGCCGGCGCGAAAATGATGCCCGCCGGTATCTGGCAGCGCCCGGCGTATTACGGCAAGGCCCAGCACCGCGAGGCGTGCATGCAGGCCGAAGCGCTGCATGTGCGCAACAAGGTCGGGCTGATCGACGTCTCGACCCTCGCGGCCTCGACGTGCGCGGCCCCGACGCCGCCGAATTGCTCAACCGGATGTACACCTTTGCGTTCATCAAGCAACCGGTGGGCCGTTCGCGTTATGCGCTGATGACCAACGAACACGGCGTGGTGATCGACGACGGCGTGTGCGCACGGCTGGCCGACAACCACTTCTACGTCACTGCCACCACCAGCGGCGTCGACCGCATCTACCAGCAGATGCTCAAGTGGAACGCACAGTGGCGCCTGGACGTGGACGTGACCAACGTCACGGCGGCGATCTGCGCGGTCAACGTCGCCGGGCCGGATTCGCGCAAGGTGCTGGAGCAGGTGTGCAAAGACCTCGACCTCAGTGCCGAAGGCTTCCCCTACCTGGGCGTGCGCCAGGGCACGGTGGCCGGGATCAAGGCGCGTCTGCTGCGGGTCGGGTTCGTCGGCGAACTGGGCTATGAAATCCACGTTTGCGCGCGCCATGGCCTGGCGCTGTGGGACGCGCTGATGGCAGCCGGCAAGGCCTTCGACATTCGCCCCTTCGGCGTCGAGACCCAACGCCTGCTGCGCCTGGAAAAAGGTCACGTGATCATCAGCCAGGACACCGACGGCATGACCCACCCGGCAGAAATCGACATGGGCTGGGCGGTGAGCCGCAACAAGCCGTTTTTCGTCGGCCGACGCTCGGTGGACATCCTCGAAGCCCAACCGCTGAAGCGCAAACTGGTGGGTTTCACCTTGCCCAAGGGCAGCGTACAACCGCTGGAAGGTCACTTGGTGCTCAACGGCCCGGACATCAGCGGCAACGTCACCTCCTGCGAATACTCCACGACCCTGGGCCGCATCATCGGCCTGGCCTATGCCGGGGTCGAGCAAAGCACACTGGGGCAGCGCATTCCGATTCGTGTCGAGGGCGGCATCGTCGTCCAGGCCGAAGTGGTGCAACTGCCGTTCTTCGACCCCACCAACACCCGCCAGGAGGGTTAAGCCATGACCAGTCTGAAAGCCCACGACCTGATCACGCCGTGCCGCCTGATCGACCAGACCGACCTGCCCCGGGTCGGCTTTCGCGGCGCGCACAGCGCCGAATACCTCGGCGCGTGCGGCTTCACCCTGCCCGAAGCGCCCAACCGCGCCGTCGCCCAGGCCGACGGCAGTTGGGTGGCGCGCCTGTCGCAGACCGAGTACCTCGTAATGGGCAGCCCCCAGGACCACGGCCAACGGATCGCCGATGAAGAAGCACGTTGGGAACTGGACCACCGCGCCAACTACCTGCTGCCACGACAGGACAGCCATGCTTGCGTGCTGCTCAGCGGCGGCGTGATTGCGCAGGTAATGGCAAAGCTGTGTGGCGTTGACTTGAGCGCCCCGGCCTTCAAGCCGGGGATGGTGGCGCAAACCTCGGTGGCGCGGGTCAATGCGATTGTGATCCACACCGGCACTGTGGAGATGCCGGCGTTGCATATCCTGTGGGATCGCGCCTCGAAGGCATACTTCGAGGGCGCATTGCGTGATGCGCTGGAGGAGTTTGCGGGAATGGGTCAGTCGGTGTAGCCCAACCGCCCCGCCCCGACCTTCCGGGTGTGTTGACGTGTCGCCAGGCAGTAATACAGCGGGCACGTCACCACCAACCCCACCAGCCACGACAGGTCCGCGCCTTCCACCAGATTGGCCCACGGCCCCACGTACAGCGACGTATTGGCAAAGGGCAACTGCACGATAATGCCGATGAAATACGCCACGATCGCATGCAGGTTAAAGCGCCCATACACCCCGCCATCCGCCTGGAAGATCGAAGCGATGTCATAGACACCGCGCTTGATGACGTAGAAGTCGATCAGGTTGATCGACGCCCATGGCACCAGCACCAGCAACAGCGCGAGGATCAGACCGATGAACTGTGAGATGAAGTCCGCCGAAGCGCCCAGCGCCACCACGCAGCAACCGGTAAGGATCAGGCCCGACAACATCACGCGCACTTTGATGCTAGGCGTCCAGTGGCTGGCGAAGGTCTGGATCGAGGTGACGATCGACAGCACCGCGCCGTACAGATTCAAGGCGTTGTGGCTGATGATATTGAGCAGAAACAGCACCATCAGGATCGGCCCCAGCCAGCCGGTGGCCTGCTTAACCGCTGCCATGGCTTCGGTGCCCTCGGGTGTGGCCAGGGCGGCGACCAGGCCGAAGGCGAAGGACAAAAGGGTGCCGAGGGTCGCGCCCAGGTAAGTGGCGAGAAATGGCCGCGTGATGCCGATATCCGCTGGCAGATAACGCGAGTAGTCGCTGGTGTAAGGCGAAAAGCTGATCTGCCAGATCACGCCAAGGGACACGGTGGCCAGCCAACCGGCTGCGTTGAAGCCGCCGCGGCTGAAAAAATCCGCTGGCAGGTCATGGGCAAAGATGTAGGTAAATCCCGCCAACAACGCGCTGCCCATGACCCAGGTACCGATGCGGTTCAAGCTATGGATAAAGCGGTAACCGATCACGCCGATGGCCGTAGCGCTGAGGGCGCCGATCAGGATACTCGCCGGCACCGGTACCGACGGCACGATGCCGACGATGGATTTACCGGCCAGCACGACGTTGGAAATAAAGAAACCGATATAGATCAGCGCGGCAAAAAACACGATCAGCAATGCGCCGTAACGACCAAACTGGCCGCGGCTCTGCACCATCTGCGGAATGCCCATGCGCGGCCCCTGGGCCGAGGCAAGGGCAATCACGATACCGCCGAGCAGGTGCCCGAGGGCAATCGCCAGCAGCCCCCAGGCCAGATTGAGATGGAACACCTGGGCCACCATGGCGCCGGTCACAATCGGCAGCGGCGCGATATTGGTGCTGAACCATAAAGTGAACAGATCGCGGGCCTTTCCATGGCGTTCCGCGAGGGGGACATAATCGACTGTATGATGCTCGATCAGGGGGTCTTGCCGGGACATCTGGGGCATGGAAATGAACTCGCGTTTGTCTGATCTTATAGTTGTTTGACGCCAAACCGGGGGAGCCTTTTAGGCGCTCCTCAGATGAACACCATATTATGGTATTCCAACATTTTCACAAGACTGATCCGCTGGTTTTACCGGCAGCTGATCCGGTTCCCTGCCGTCATGACGCCCCGTGCCTCCCGCTAAAAACCCTGTAATCATTGAGCATTGAGCTCGGAACAGACGTTTATCGGCTGTGTAAAAAAGCGCTTGCAAGCTGTGTATTACGGTATACCATCATACCTACAAATTGATAAAAACCGTTTCACCGCAGAGGACCGTCACATGATCGATGCCGCCATCTACAAACAAGTGATGGGTTCGTTTCCGTCCGGAGTCACCGTGATCACCACGCTCGATGACGACGGACAGATCGTCGGTCTCACCGCCAGCGCCTTCAGCTCGTTGTCCATGGACCCGGCCCTAGTGCTGTTCTGCCCCAATTACAGCTCCGACTCCTACCCGATTCTGATCAAGAACAAGCGCTTTGCCATCCACGTCCTGTCGGGCGGGCAGCAAAGCGAGGCCTATGCGTTTGCGCGCAAGGGCAAGGACAAGGCGCAGGGCATCGAATGGACACTCAGCGCGCTGGGCAACCCGATCCTGGCGAATGCCACGGCGGTGATCGAGTGCGAGCTGTGGCGTGAATATGAAGGCGGCGACCACGCCATCATGGTCGGCTCGGTGAAGAACCTGATCGTGCCGGAACAGGCCAATGGGCCCTTGGTCTATTGCCACGGCAAAATGGGCGCCTGCCCGTGCCTGCCTGACCCTCCCAGCAAACCCGGTATTTGCGCAAAATAACAACAGATTAGAGGTAAGCATCATGAAGTTTTCGCTGTTCGTGCACATGGAGCGTTGGGACGAAAGTGTCAGCCATCGTCAGTTGTTCGAAGACCTGACCGAACTGACCCTGATGGCCGAGGCCGGTGGTTTCAGCACCGTGTGGATTGGCGAACATCACGCCATGGAATACACCATCTCGCCAAGCCCGATGCCGCTGTTGGCTTACCTCGCAGCCAAGACCACTACGATTCATCTGGGCGCCGGCACCATCATCGCGCCGTTCTGGCACCCGCTGCGGGTGGCGGGCGAATGCGCCTTGCTCGACGTGATCAGCAACGGGCGCATGGAAGTCGGCCTGGCTCGCGGCGCGTACCAGGTGGAATTTGACCGCATGGCCGGCGGCATGCCCGCCTCCAGCGGCGGCCAGGCCCTGCGTGAAATGGTGCCGGTGGTCCGTGCACTGTGGCAGGGTGACTACGCCCACGACGGCGATATCTGGAAATTCCCCACCTCCACCAGCGTGCCCAAGCCGATCCAGCAACCCAACCCGCCGATGTGGATCGCCGCCCGCGACCCGGACTCCCATAACTTTGCGGTGGCCAACGGCTGCAATGTGATGGTCACGCCGTTGATGAAGGGCGATGAAGAAGTCCTCGACCTGAAAAACAAATTCCAGGCGGCCCTCGACAACAACCCGGACGTGCCGCGCCCGCAACTGATGGTGCTGCGCCACACCCACGTGCATGCGGCCGACGACCCGGACGGCTGGAAAGTCGGGGCCAAGGCGATCTCGAAGTTCTATCGCACCTTCGATGCCTGGTTCGGCAATAAAGCAGTGCCGGTCAACGGCTTCCTGGCGCCAAGCCCGGAAGAAAAATTCGCCGCCCGCCCGGAGTTCGAACTGGAGAGCCTGCACAAGACCGCGATGATCGGCACCGCCGCCGAAATCATCCCGCGTATCCAGTACTACCAGGAACTGGGGGTGGATGAGTTCAGCTTCTGGTGCGACAACAGCTTGCCCCATGCGGAAAAGAAGAAGTCGTTGAAGTTGTTTATCGAGCAGGTGGTGCCGGCGTTTCGTTGATTGATAACGCATCAAAGGTGGGAGGCGCGGTGCGACGATTCGACTTGCCTCCTCCCACATCTTGATCTCAGCGCGTCCATGCTCGCCTCAATCCATTACCGCAGCATCTGTAATTGTCTATTGCGACGGCATAATGTACTAACTGGTTACTTATCTTGCTAACATCGCGTCTTTGCCCTCTCTCACTCGAGTCCTTTCGATATGAAACGAGCATCGCGCGCCGCTGGCGTCTCTAGATTCCTCCTCCTGGGCCTGGGCGTTGTCGTCGCCCTGCTCGGCCTTGCGCTGGCCGTGGGCGGCGCCAAGCTGGTCAGCCTGGGAGGTTCGTGGTACTTCCTGATCGGCGGCGTGACCATGGCGGTTGCCGGCCTGTTGATTGCCCGACGCAAACCCGCCGGTGCGTGGTTGTTCGCCGCGTTCCTGGTCGGCACGGCTGTCTGGGCGGTGGCGGATGTAGGCCTGGTGTTCTGGCCCCTGTTCTCGCGGCTGTTCATGTTTGCGGTCATCGGCCTGGTGGTGGCGCTGGTGTACCCGCTGTTGCTCGGCAAACCGGCACGCGGCGCCTATGGCGTTGCCGCCTTGTTGGCGGTGGGTGTGACGGTTGCGGCGGGCAATATGTTTGTCGCCCACCCAAGCGTCGCCCCGACGGGTGCAGGCCCGGGTGTTACGCCGGTAGTCGCGGCCGACGCGCAGAAAGACTGGGCGCACTACGGCAATACCGAAGGCGGCAGCCGCTTCGCGGCGCTGGACCAGATCAACCGCAACAACGTCGACAAGCTCAAAGTGGCCTGGACCTACCGCACCGGCGACGTGGCCATCAGCGACGGCAACGGTGCCGAAGACCAACTCACGCCGCTGCAGATCGGCAACAAAGTGTTCATCTGCACCCCGCACAACAACCTGATCGCCCTGGACGCCGACACCGGCAAAGAGCTGTGGAAGAACCCGATCAACGCTAAATCGGCGGTGTGGCAGCGTTGCCGGGGCATGGCGTATTTCGACGCCACCGCGCCGATTGCCCAACCGACCCAGCCGAACAGCTCGCCCATCATCGCCGCCAGTGTCCCCGCCGGCGCGCAGTGCCAGCGTCGCTTGCTGACCAACACCATCGATGCACGCCTGATCGCGGTGGATGCCGACACCGGCCAATTCTGCGAAGACTTCGGCAACCATGGCCAAGTGGATTTGAAAGCCGGCCTGGGCAATGTGCCGGACAGCTACTACCAACTGTCCTCCGCCCCACTGATCGCAGGTACCACCGTGGTGGTCGGCGGCCGCGTTGCGGATAACGTGCAAGCCGACATGCCGGGCGGCGTGATCCGTGGCTTTGACGTGATCAGCGGCCAGATGCGCTGGGCCTTCGACCCAGGCAACCCGCAAGACAAACAGGCCCCCACCGGCGACAGCACCTACGTGCGCAGCACGCCCAACAGCTGGGCACCGATGTCCTACGACCCGCTGATGAATACGGTCTTTCTGCCGATGGGCAGCTCCTCCACCGACATCTATGGAGTGGAACGCACCGCGCTCGACCACCGATACGGCGCCTCGGTGCTGGCCTTGGATGCCTCCACCGGCGCCGAAAAGTGGGTGTACCAGACCGTCCACAATGACCTGTGGGACTTCGACCTGCCGATGCAGCCGAGCCTGATCGACTTCACCCCACCGGGCAGCGACAAGGCTGTACCTGCGCTAGTGATCGGCACCAAGGCCGGGCAGATCTATGTACTCGACCGCGCCAGCGGCAAACCGCTGACCGAGGTCAAGGACGTAGCGGTCAAGGCCGCCAATATCCCCAACGAGCCCTACTCGCCAACCCAGCCGAAATCGGTGGGCATGCCGCAGATCGGCGCGCAGACCCTGAGCGAGTCGGACATGTGGGGCGCCACGCCGTACGACCAGTTGCTGTGCCGCATCGACTTCAAAGGCATGCGCTACGACGGCCTGTACACCGCGCCGGGCACCGATAAATCCCTGAGTTTCCCCGGCTCCCTGGGCGGCATGAACTGGGGCAGTATCTCCACCGACCCGGTGCACGGCTTTATCTTCGTCAACGACATGCGCCTGGGCCTGTGGATCCAGATGATCCCGTCGCAGAACAAGGCCCTGGCCGCCTCCGGTGGCGAGGCGCTGAACACCGGCATGGGCGCGGTACCGCTCAAGGGCACGCCGTATGCGGTGAACAAAAACCGCTTCCTGTCCGTGGCCGGCATCCCCTGCCAGGCGCCGCCGTTCGGCACCCTGACCGCCATCGACATGAAGACGCGGAAGGTCGCGTGGCAAGTGCCGGTCGGCACCGTTGAAGACACCGGTCCCCTGGGCATCCGCATGCACCTGCCGATCAAGATCGGCCTGCCGACCCTCGGCGGCACCCTGTCGACCCAGGGCGGCCTGATCTTCATGGCCGGCACCCAGGACTTCTACCTGCGCGCCTTCAACAGCGGCAACGGTGATGAAGTGTGGAAAGCCCGCCTGCCAGTCGGCAGCCAGGGCGGCCCGATGACCTACGTGTCACCGAAAACCGGCAAGCAGTACGTGGTGATCACCGCCGGCGGCGCGCGCCAGTCCACTGACCGTGGTGACTACGTGGTCGCTTACGCTCTGCCATGACCTGCGTTGGCGCGATGCTGCGGCATCGCGCCTTCCTGGTCCGCCTCAATGACACGCAGCGCCCTGCTGATATTCACGAGGCGTACAACCAAACTCGCGGCGAAACACCGTATGCAGGTACTGCGCCGACTTGAAACCACACTGCTGGGCAATATCGGCAATCGCCAAATCGCCGTGTTGCAACCCATTGGCCGCCGCCGCCAGTTTGAACCGTAGAATCTCATCATGCACGCTGCAGCCGCGCACCTTGCGAAAGTGCGCTTCCAGGGATGAACGCGACACGCCGACATAGGCCGCCACCTGGTCGGTCTTGATGCCCTGGCAGGCGTATTGCCGGATAAACAGCAACGCCTGCATCACGTACGGATTACCCAAGGGTTGATGCAAGCTGGAAGCCTGCACATTGATAGCCTCCGGCGGCACCAGGACCTGCGTGCCCACGCACGGTTTGCCGTGCAACATCTGGTGCAGCAAGGCGGCGGCCGTGCGCCCCATGGTTTCCGTGCCCTGGATCACCGAGCTCAGCGGCACGCGCGTGAGGGTGCGCGTCAGCGGGTCGTTGTCGATGCCGATCAATGCGACTTGCTCCGGCACGGCGATGCCGGCAGTGAGACAGGCTTGCAGCAACTGCCGGGCACGGGCGTCGGTGACGGCGATGATGCCGATGGGTTTGGGCAGACTTTCCAGCCAGGCGATTTGCTGCTCCACCGCGCTGTCCCACATCGGCGCGCTGGTGCCCAGGCCGCGATAGATCTGCACTTGCAAGCCATCGCGCTGCATCAGGCGGCGAAAGGCTTTTTCGCGCTCCTGGGCCCAGCGATTGGCCTGGGCTTCGGGCAGGCTGAAACAGGCAAAACGCGTAAGCCCGGCCTCGATCAGGTGCTCGTAGGCCAACTTCATCAACCCGTAATTGTCGGTCGCCACGTAGGGAATGCCCTGGGGATAGGCGCGTGCATCCTCATAGGAACCGCCCACCGCCACCACCGGCAACTGGCTGCCGGCCAACGCCTCGCCGATCAAAGGGTCGTCGAAGTCGGCAATGATGCCGTCGCCCTGCCAGCGCTCGATCCCGCGCAGGCGGCACAGAAAGTCTTCCTCCAGGAACAAGTCCCACGAAGCGCGGGTGCTGCTCAGGTAGTTGCCGATGCCGGCGATGATGCCGCGGTCGTAGATTTTGCTGCCGTTGAAGAGCAGCGCGATGCGGTGGACGGGCGGTAGGGTTTTCATTGTTTTTGTCCTGGGGCCAGTCGTCCAAGCCTAGCCCCCGCTACTCAAAATCGCACGCTCCTTTGGTGATTTTCATAATCAGCAGCCCCACCGCCGTTGCTAGTATCAGACCATCGCCAAGAACAATAAGGAAAAACGCCATGCCGTACTTCCCAGGTGTCGAGAAGGTTCGCTTCGAAGGCCCCAGCAGCGACGCTCCCCTCGCCTTTCGCCATTACGATGCCGACAAGCTGATCCTCGGCAAACCCATGCGCGAGCACCTGCGCATGGCCGTCTGTTATTGGCACACCTTTGTGTGGCCAGGGGCGGATGTGTTTGGCTCGGGCACCTTCAAGCGGCCGTGGCAGCGTAGCGGCGAGCCGATGGAACTGGCCATCGGCAAGGCGGACGCGGCCTTTGAGTTTTTCTCCAAGCTGGGCATCGACTACTACAGTTTTCACGACACCGACGTGGCCCCCGAGGGCAGCTCGCTCAAGGAGTACCGCAACCACTTTGCGCACATGGTCGACCACCTGGAGCGCCACCAGGAACAGACCGGCATCAAGCTGTTGTGGGGCACCGCCAACTGCTTCAGCAACCCGCGCTTTGCCGCCGGCGCCGCGAGCAACCCGGACCCGCAGGTGTTTGCCTACGCCGCCGCCCAGGTGTTCAGCGCAATGAACGCCACCCACCGGCTCAAGGGCTCCAACTACGTGCTCTGGGGTGGCCGTGAAGGTTATGAAACGCTGCTCAATACCGACCTCAAACGCGAGCGCGAACAGCTCGGGCGTTTTATGCGCATGGTGGTGGAGCACAAGCACAAGATCGGCTTCAAGGGCGACCTGCTGATCGAACCCAAGCCTCAGGAGCCGACCAAGCACCAATACGATTACGACAGCGCCACGGTGTTCGGCTTTCTGCATGAGTACGGCCTGGAACACGAGATAAAGGTGAATATCGAGGCCAACCACGCCACCCTCGCCGGGCACAGTTTTCAGCATGAAATTGCCACTGCCGTGTCCCTGGGGATCTTCGGCAGCATCGATGCCAACCGTGGCGACCCGCAGAACGGCTGGGACACCGACCAGTTTCCCAACAGTGTCGAAGAGATGACCCTGGCCACTTATGAAATCCTCAAGGCTGGCGGTTTCAAGAATGGCGGCTATAACTTCGACTCCAAGGTGCGGCGCCAGAGCCTGGACGAGGTCGACCTGTTCTACGGCCACGTCGCCGCCATGGACACCCTGGCCCTGGCCCTTGAGCGCGCGGCAGCCATGGTGCAAAACGACCAACTGCAGCAGTTCAAGGACCAGCGATATGCCGGCTGGCAGCAGCCGCTGGGCAAGGCGGTACTGGCGGGCGAGTTCAGCCTGGAGTCGCTGGCCGAGCATGCGTTTGCCCACGAGCTGAACCCGCAGGCCGTGAGTGGGCGACAGGAGATGCTGGAGGGGGTTGTGAATCGGTTTATCTATACCTGATAGTCCCGGGTGTCTGGTTTTAGGGCTGCTTCGCAGCCCAG
>NZ_JAFHKI010000063.1 GCF_016937615.1 Pseudomonas lactucae
ACCGCCCTCCCACATTTGACCGAGTAAACCTTTTGGAATGCGGTCAGGGTGGGAGGGGGCTTGCCCCCGATGGCGGTACAGGCACTACACCTCATCGATATGCCGATACTCCAACTGCAACCCCGCCGCCAACGCCTGGGCCCGGCCCAACCTGATCGGCCCGCGCTCAATATCCACCAGCACTCCCGGACACGCCAGTAACGGCAACCCGCCGATGTCCTTGAGTCGCCCATCGGTAATCACCAGCAGCTTCTGCTGCTCGGCGGGATAGCGCTTGCGCCGCGCCTCCAACCACTGCTGCGCTTCGGTCAACGCCGCGAGCAACGGCGTACCGCCGCCGGCACCCAGTTGATCCAGCCAGCCGGTCAAGCCTTTCGCGGCTTTGAGCCCTTGCACCTGCCACTTGGGCGCCTGCCCACTCGCCGTCAACAACGCCATGCGCGCGCGTTGCCGATAGGCATCGTCAAACAGTTGGGCCAGCAAGCCCTTGGCATCGGTCAACGCACGGTGCCGCCGGGTCGACGCCGAAGCGTCGACAATCACCAGCCACAACTCATGCGCCGAGCGGCTGCGCAGATGAAAGCGCAGGTCCTCGCGCGATTGTGGCCGACCGCCCAGCAAGGTACCCGGCCAGTTAACCGCCCCCTGCTGTGCGCTGCGCGCCTTGCCTTGCCTGCCGGTATTCAATCGCCCCGCCTGGGGACGGGCATCCGCCCCCGTGTCAGGCCGGGGGCGAATGCCTAGGGCTTTTTTGGCCAGGCGGGGACTTCGCGACGGGCGCCCGTGGGCAAGGCGGGTGCGGGCATGTCACCCCACTGGCCTTGGCCGGGTGAGGTGTCTGAAGGCTCGGGGGCCTGCCCTTGATCGGGCGGACTCGACGGCGCCGAGTGCGCCTGGCGCCGATGGCGCAGGGCAAATTCGGCCACGGCCTCGATATCCTCTTCGCCGATTGCCTGCGCGCCCCGCCACGCCGCGTGGGCCCTGGCGCCGCGCAACCAGACCAGGTCGGCGCGCACCCCATCGACACCGGCGGCAAAGCAGCGCTCGGTAATCTGCGCCAGGGTCTGGTCATCCAGGGCGATACTGTGCAACCGCGCTCGCGCGGCCGTGCAGCGTTCACGCAAGGCTGCCTGCGGTGCGGCCCACTGCGCGCAGAACGCCGCCGGGTCGCTGTCGAAATCCAGGCGTCGACGGATAATCTGCCCGCGCTCGGCCGGCAAGGTCTGCCCGCTCAACGCCACATTGAAACCAAAACGGTCGAGCAACTGCGGGCGCAGCTCGCCCTCCTCCGGGTTCATGGTGCCGATCAGCACGAAGCGCGCCGAATGCCGATGGGAGATGCCGTCACGCTCGATCAGGTTGGTGCCGCTGGCGGCGACATCAAGCAGCAGGTCGACCAGGTGATCGGCGAGCAAGTTGACCTCATCGACATACAACACGCCGCCATCGGCCTTGGCCAGCACACCGGGGGAAAATTGTGCGCGGCCTTCGCCGAGTGCCGCGTCGAGATCGAGGGTGCCCACCAGTCGCTCTTCAGTGGCGCCCAGCGGCAACGTCACGAACTGCCCGCTGGCCAGCAGGTCGGCCAGGCCACGGGCCAGGGTCGACTTGGCCATGCCGCGCGGGCCTTCGATCAGCACACCGCCGATCTTCGGGTCGATGGCGGTCAGGCACAGCGCTAGCTTCAAATCATCGGCGCCGACCACGGCGGACAGCGGAAAATGCGGAATATCAGTCATTAGCTGTCTTCTTCTATATCCAGCAACAGGTTTTCCAACGCCTCGCGGTACGCCCCCGGCTCCTGCCACAGGCCGCGCTGTTGCGCCTCGAGCATGCGCTCGGTCATGTCGCGCAGCGCTGCGGGGTTGTGCTGTTGCACAAAATCGCGGGTGTCAGGGTCGAGCAGGTAAGCGTCGGCGAGCAAGGCGTATTGATGATCGTCGATCAGCGCCGTGGTGGCATCGAAGGCGAACAGGTTGTCCACCGTCGCGGCCATCTCGAACGCGCCTTTATAGCCATGGCGCTTCACGCCGTCGATCCACTTGGGGTTGGCGGCGCGGGAACGGATCACCCGGTTCAGCTCTTCCTTCAAGGTACGGATCTTCGGCAGGTCCGGCTGGCTGTGGTCGCCATGGTAGCTGGCGGCCTTGTTGCCGCTCAGGGTTTCCACGGCGGCCAGCATGCCGCCCTGGAACTGGTAGTAGTCGTTGGAGTCGAGCAGGTCATGCTCGCGGTTGTCCTGGTTCTGCAACACGGCCTGCACCTGGCTCAAACGCTGGGCAAACTGCCCGCGGGCGGCGGTGCCCTCGTCGGAACCGCCGTAAGCGTAGCCGCCCCAGTTCAGGTAAACCTCGGCCAGATCCTCGCGGCTTTGCCACAGGCGGCCGTCAATCGCGCCTTGCACGCCGGCGCCGTAGGCACCGGGCTTGGCGCCGAAAATACGCCAGCCGGCCTGTTTCGCCGCGGCATCTTCATCCAGCCCCGACAAACGCAGAGCTTCGCGCTCGCTGCGCACCTTGGCGGCCAGCGGGTTCAGGTCGTCCGGCTCGTCCAGGGCCGCCACCGCCTGCACCGCCGCATCGAACAGGCGGATCAGGTTGGCGAAGGCATCGCGGAAGAACCCGGACACCCGCAACGTCACGTCCACACGCGGGCGGTCGAGCAGGCTGACCGGCAGGATTTCAAAGTCGTCCACCCGCTGGCTGCCGGTGGCCCAGACCGGGCGCACACCCATCAGCGCCATGGCCTGGGCGATATCGTCACCGCCGGTCCGCATGGTCGCCGTGCCCCACACCGACAGGCCGAGCTGACGCAGGTGGTCGCCGTGGTCCTGCAAATGCCGCTCAAGGATCAGATTCGCGGACTGGAAACCAATGCGCCAGGCCGTGGTGGTGGGCAGGTTGCGTACATCGACGCTGAAGAAGTTGCGGCCGGTGGGCAGCACATCCAGGCGCCCACGGCTGGGCGCACCGCTCGGCCCGGCTGGCACGAAACGACCGCTCAGGGCATCGAGCAAACCGCGCATTTCCGCCGGGCCGCAGGCATCCAGGCGTGGCGCGACGAGGCTACGCAGGTGCTCGATCACCGCTTTCACGTCTTCCCAACCGGGCGCTTGCAACTGCTCCAGCGGCCCGTCCAAGGCCTGTTCGATTAAGCGTGCGGCGTACACTTCCAGGCGCTCGCGGGTATCGCCGGCGGTGCGCCACAGCTGTTCATCGATCTGCTGCAACACCGCCGGGCGACGTCCGGTCCAGGGCTCGGCAAGGGCGCAATCCAGCGGATCGAAACCCAGCTCGAATGCCTTGGCCAACACCCGCAGCAGGCTCGATTGCGGGCCACGGCCATCGCCACGCGGAATACGCAGCAAGGCCAGCAGCGTATCAATGCGCAGGCGGCCTTGCGGCGACTCGCCAAAGATATGCAGGCCGTCGCGGATCTGCGATTCCTTCAAGTCACACAGGTAGGTGTCCAGGCGCGGCAGCCAAATGGCGGCATCCGCGTCGCCGTCCAGTTCAAGTTCCTGGTCGATATGGGTTTCGCGCACCAGCTTGAGAATGTCTTTTTGCAGTTCGCGGGCACGGCGCGGGTCGAGCAGTTGAGCTTCGTAATACTCGTCCGCCAACAGCTCCAGATCACGCAGCGGGCCATAGGTTTCGGCACGGGTCAGCGGCGGCATCAGGTGGTCGATGATCACCGCTTGGGTGCGCCGTTTGGCTTGGGCGCCCTCACCCGGATCATTGACGATAAACGGGTAGATATTCGGCAATGGCCCGAGCAGCGCGTCGGGCCAGCAGTTTTCCGACAAACCCACGCCTTTGCCCGGCAGCCATTCCAGGTTGCCGTGCTTGCCCACGTGAATCACGCCATGGGCACCGTAGGTGTGGCGCAACCAGAAATAGAACGCCAGATAGCCGTGGGGCGGCACCAGGTCCGGGTCGTGGTACACCGCGCTGGCATCCACTTGGTAACCGCGCGCCGGCTGGATGCCGACAAACGTCTGGCCCAGGCGCAGGCCGGCGATCATCAGGCGACCGTCGCGGAACATCGGGTCGGTATGCGGTGTGCCCCAGCGCTCCAGCACGCCTGGCGATTGGCCTGCGGCAAGCGCTGGAACATCGCCTCGTAGTCGTCCAGGCCCAGGCTTTGATGACAGGGGCGCAGGTCCAGGCTGTCGAGGTCGTTGGTGACGCCGCCGAGCAGTTCATGGATCAATGCCGTGCCGCTGTCCGGCAAAGTATCCGGCAGCGGATAGCCTTCAGCCTGCAGCGCCCGCAGGATATTCAGTGCCGCCGCCGGCGTGTCCAGGCCCACGCCATTGCCGATGCGGCCGTCACGGGTCGGGTAGTTGGCGAGGATCAGCGCGATGCGCTTATGCGCATTCGGCACCCGCGCCAGCTCGACCCAGCGCCGTGCGAGCGCGGCGACAAAGTCCATGCGTTCGGGCGCTGCGCGGTAGCACACCACATCCGACTGGCTGCGCTCGCTGCGCCAGGCCAGGTCCTTGAAGCTGATGGGCCGGCTGATGATGCGCCCGTCCAGTTCCGGCAAGGCAATGTGCATCGCCAGGTCGCGCGGGCCCAGGCCCTGCTCGCTGGCCTGCCAACCGGGCTGGTTGTCTTGGGCGCAAATGGCCTGAATCACTGGGATATTGCGGCGAAACGGGCGCACATGCGGCGCTTCGGGGCTGGACTGGGCAAACCCGGTGGTGTTGAGGATCACCGCGGCGTCGACCTCATCCAGCAGGTCCTCGACCACCGTCAGGCAGCCGGGCTCTTTCAGGCTGGCCACCGCCATCGGCAGCGGGTTGAGGCCCGCCGCCTGCAAGCGTTGGCAGAACTCGTCGATAAAACCGGTATTGGCCGCCTGCAAATGCGAACGGTAGAACAGCACCGCCGCCACGGGCCAGTCCGGGTTCCACGCCGACTGCCAGTCATCAAGACGGGCATTGGCGGTGTGCGGGTGATAGATCGCGGTCCGCGCCAGGGTTTGCGGCTCGGCCCAAGGGTAATCACGGCCCAGGTAACCGCTGGCCAGGCAGCGATAGAAATCCAGCGCATTGCCCAAGCCGCCCTGGCGCAGGAAGTGCCACAGACGGTCGCGCTGTTCGGCGTTTACCGTGCTCAGGCCGCTGAGTTCCGGGTCCGGGCGATCATCGCCGCACGAGGATCAGCGTGACGCCGCGTTCGGCCAGCTCCACCAAGCGCTCGATGCCATAGCGCCAATAACCGATACCGCCATGCAGCGAAAGCAGGATGACCTTGGCATGGCGCAGCACTTCGTCGACGTACAGGTCGACCGACGCGTGGTTCTGCACCTGCATCGGGTTGGCCAGGCGCAGGCTGGGGTAATCGTCGGGTAACTGTTGCGCCGCTTCGGCCAGCAGCGCCAGGCTCGAATCGCCGCTGCACAGGATCACCAGTTCGGCGGGGGTCTGGCCAAGGTCGGCGATATTGTCGTCCGCGACGAAACCACCGGGCTGAGTCCTGAGCAGGTGCATGGGTTAAACGCTGAGCGCTGCGCGCAACTGCGCTTCAAGGCCGGCGGCATCCAGGTCCTGGCCGATCAGCACCAAACGCGTGATGCGCGCCTCGTCAGCGCCCCAGGCACGGTCGAAGTGCTTGTCGAAACGCGTGCCCACGCCCTGGATCAGCAGGCGCATCGGCTTGTTCGGGATCGCGGCAAAGCCTTTGACGCGCAGGATGCCGTGCTGCACCACCAGTTGGGTCAGCGCGTCGAGCAGCAAGGCTTCGTCGGCCTGCGGCAGGTCGATGGAAATCGAGTCAAAAGCGTCATGGTCGTGATCGTCTTCACCGTCGTGGTGATGATCGTGATGGCTGTGGCGACCGTCGATGTGCTCTTCGGAGCCGGCACCCAGGCCGATCAGCACGTCCAGCGGCACGCGACCACTGCTGGCTTCGATAACTTTCACCGCCGGCGGCAGCTCTTCGGCGACTTCCAGGCGCACGCGGGCCAGGTCTTCGCGGCTGATCAGGTCGGATTTATTGAGGATCACCAGGTCGGCGCTGGCCAGCTGGTCGGCGAACAGCTCGTGCAAGGGCGACTCGTGGTCCAGATTCGGGTCGAGCTTGCGCTGGGCGTCGACCTGGTCGGGGAACGCGGCGAAGGTGCCGGCGGCCACGGCGGGGCTGTCGACCACGGTGATCACCGCGTCAACCGTGCAGGCGCTGCGGATTTCCGGCCACTGGAAGGCTTGCACCAACGGTTTTGGCAGCGCCAGGCCCGAGGTTTCGATGAGGATATGGTCGAGGTCGCCGCGACGGGCCACCAGTTCACGCATCACCGGGAAGAACTCTTCCTGCACGGTGCAGCACAGGCAGCCGTTGGCCAATTCGTAGACGCGGCCGTTGGCTTCTTCCTCGGTGCAACCGATAGAGCACTGCTTGAGGATTTCGCCGTCGATGCCCAGCTCGCCGAACTCGTTGACGATCACGGCGATGCGGCGGCCCTGGGCATTGTCGAGCATATGGCGCAGCAAGGTGGTTTTGCCCGAGCCGAGGAAGCCGGTAACGATGGTGACGGGAAGTTTGGCCAGTGTTTTCATCGGATGCCCTTGGGGGCGGGCATACGGGACGATAAGCCCTGCGACAGCGCGCAGCAGCGGATTTCGTCACCGGATCACCCCGCCCGGTTGAAGTGGAAAATCGGTTGCGAGGCAGGTCTCCTGGCTTGGGGCATGCGGGCCATCAGGCCGGCGCCGGCTGCGCCTTCCCGCCTGATGGGCAGTGGCATGGCAGTCGGTAAACCCTTCACAGTTGCGGGGGCAGCCACGGCTTGAACCGTGTTCCCTTCTTAGCTTCGGCCTGGGCCGAAGAACCTCGAAGGATGCAAGGCTACGCAGTGCCAGAGAGCTGGTCAATGTCAACAGACTCTTACCGATCATTTACGCAACAACGAATGGATTCGTCCGTGCGACTGAAAGTTACTTTCGCTGGGCTCTGCCTATTGCGCTTGTAACTTATCCACACAAACGTGCCAGATTAGAACGTACACCATTGGTTAAAAATTGAGGAGGAACTGACCATGAAGCAGATACCACCCACGCATGAACTTGTCTCACTTCGATGATAAGCACCAAACAATGAACACAACTTCAAGGGCGTACGATGTCGATTTCAATCTCCCAAGCCAACAACTTCTCCTACCTACCTAACCCGTTTATTGAGTACAAAGCTCAACCGGATTCCACTCAGGACGCTATGCACAACCAATGGACAGCCCCCGCCACTGCCAGTAGCCGCAGCAAGCGAGCCACATCGCAAGGATCAGAAGCAACGTGGTACAGCGACAAAAAACTGCTGCAGGAAGTAAAGAAACACTTTCATGAATACGCTAGAGGGGCGGACGATAAGTACGTAAACTTCAATGAGTTAAAAGAAGCAGCCGGCGAACTTCAGACCGATAGAGTTTTTTCTGAGCAAGCGTCAGACGTCGCCAAAGTGATGCTCGCGCGCAAAGACCTTCTTAACCGGTTGGATATCGGGATTGGTTTTTTTGGGCCAGGCCTGCAAGACGAAAGATTTGATCATGAGAACCTTGACTACTTAATTCGTTATGCATCCAACACGCCTAGACCAAGGTTCAGCGACGACGATGAATAACCGTGAATCATGCCGATCACTAGGACATCAGGCCGGGTGATAGAGACGCCTCACCATACCTATCAAGCACTTTGGGCCTTTATCAGGGCTCAAGGCGTTTGACGCACCTCCCCCGCCCATGATCTTCTACACGTCTTGTTTCGGGTGCCCTTCACAGGGTGAAACGGGAAACCGGTGCGTCATCGACAGATGGCCAGTCCGGTGCTGCCCCCGCAACGGTAAGCGAGCGAAGCGTCAGATCCACTGTGCCGGTACGGCATGGGAAGGCGATGCTTTATAGACCCAGAGTCCCTCGCGAGCCCGGAGACCGGCCCGAAAAATCAGATAACAAACCCGCGGTGGGCGGGCGCTGTTCAAAACCCTGCGTGCCCGGCTCGCGGGGTTTTCATGCGCTCGTTTCACCCTGATACCTGAAAGGGACGCGCCATGTCGATGATCAGCAGCAGCTCAGCTACCGCCAGCAGTACCACTATCCTCAGCCAACGTCTGACCGCCGCCATCGGCGCGTCGATCCTCGGCGCGTGCCTGGTGTATTTCGCCGGCTTCTCGCACATCGAAGCGGTGCACAACGCCGCCCACGATACCCGCCACAGCGCCGCGTTCCCGTGCCACTGAGGCCTGCCGAGATGATCAAGCGTATTGCGCAAACCGCAGGGTTCACCGGCCTTTTGGCCGCCCTGCTGCTGACCCTGCTGCAAAGTTTCTGGGTCGCCCCGCTGATTCTGCAGGCGGAAACCTTTGAGCACGCCCCGGCAACCACCGAAGTCGCCCACGAACACGGCGCCGGCGCCGCTGCCCACAGCCACGACGCCGAAGCCTGGTCGCCGGAAGACGGCTGGCAGCGCGTGCTGTCCACCACCGGCGGCAATCTGGTGGTCGCCGTCGGTTTTGCGCTGATGCTGGCAGGCTTGTACACCCTGCGCGCGCCCACCCGCGCCGCTCAGGGCCTGCTCTGGGGCCTGGCCGGTTATGCGACCTTTGTGCTGGCGCCCACCCTCGGCCTGCCGCCGGAATTGCCGGGCACTGCCGCCGCCGACCTGGCGCTGCGCCAGACCTGGTGGATCGGCACCGCAGCGTCTACCGCTGTCGGTATTGCATTGATCGTCTTCGGCCGCCATTGGCTGCTCAAAGTACTGGGCGCGGCCATCCTGGCGGTGCCGCACGTGATCGGCGCGCCGCAACCGCTAGAGCACTCGATGCTGGCGCCAGAAGCGCTGGAGACTCAATTCAAGATCGCTTCGCAGTTGACCAACATGGCGTTCTGGCTGGCCCTGGGCCTGATCAGCGCCTGGCTGTTCCGACGCAATCGCGATGATCGCGATTCGGCATGACCTGCGTCGTCGGCCTGGGTTGCCAGCGGGGCTGTGAGGTTCACATTCTGCTGGCGCTGTTTGAGGCCGCCCTCGCCGAGGGCGGGATTGATAGACAGCGCATCACCGCGCTGGCCAGCCTCGATCGCAAACAGAATGAGCCCGGCTTGCTCGACCTGGCGCGGTTGCTGGAGCTGCCCTTGCAGTGTTTCAGTGCCACGCAATTGGCTGTTTATCAAGACCGTCTCAGCCACAAATCCGCGGTCGCATTTGCCCATACCGGCTGCTACGGCATCGCCGAAAGTGCCGCGCTGGCGCTTGCCGAACAGTTCACCAATGCCCCGGCCCGCCTACTGATCACCCGCCAAAAAAACGCCCAGGCCACCTTTGCATTGGCCTGCAGCGACTAAACGCTCGATAATTACCCTTCCCGATCATGAACAACCTTCATGCTCGCCGCTTGTCACAGGATTCGCGTATGACCATCTACTTCATCGGCGCCGGCCCCGGCGACCCGGAATTGATCACCGTCAAAGGCCAGCGCCTGATTCGCCAGTGCCCGGTGATCATTTATGCCGGCTCGTTGGTGCCCGCGGCGGTTCTGGAAGGCCATCAGGCGCAGCAGGTGGTCAACAGCGCCGAATTGCACCTGGAACAGATCATCGACCTGATCAAGGCCGCCCACGCCAAAGGCCTGGACGTGGCCCGCGTACACTCCGGCGATCCCAGCCTGTATGGGGCGATTGGCGAGCAGATCCGGTATTTACGCGAAGCGGACATCCCGTTCCAGATCGTCCCCGGCGTCACGGCGGTAGCCGCCTGCGCCGCCCTGCTGGAGACCGAACTGACCCTGCCGGATATCGCCCAAAGCGTGATCCTCACGCGCTACGCCGATAAAACCAGCATGCCAGCAGGCGAGGATTTCGACAGCCTGGCGCGTCACGGCACGACCATGGCGATTCACCTGGGGGTCAATCACCTGGAGAGGATCGTCGCCGATCTGCTGCCGCACTATGGCGCCGATTGCCCGATTGCGGTGGTGCACCGAGCGACGTGGCCGGATCAGGATTGGGTGGTGGGAACGCTCAGTGATATTGCCGAGAAGGTTGTGGCCAAGGGGTTCAGGCGTACGGCGCTGATCGTGGTGGGACGGGTGCTGGCAAACGACAGTTTCAGTGAATCGTCGCTGTATCGGGCCGGGCATGCGCACCTCTATCGACCTTGATATCCCACCTTACAAATTCACGGCAACACACTGATTTTAAATGAATAAACACAAAAATTCGGGAGAGAGCCTGCCCCCTCCCACACTTAATCTCCTTTGTTAGAAATACTTCGCAACCCCCTGAATTTCAAGCATAAAAAAACGGCGCTCACGGGGCGCCGTTTTTTATTCGCAGCGAACACCTTACTCAGTAGTAGGCGTTTTCTTTCTGCGTGTGGTCGGTCACGTCACGTACGCCCTTGAGCTCCGGAATACGCTCCAGCAGGGTGCGTTCGATACCTTCGCGCAGGGTCACGTCCGCCTGGCCGCAGCCCTGGCAGCCGCCGCCGAACTTGAGCACGGCGATACCGTCCTCGACCACGTCGATCAGGCTCACCTGGCCGCCGTGGCTGGCCAGCCCCGGGTTGATCTCGGTTTGCAGGTAGTAGTTGATGCGCTCGTTGACCGGGCTGTCGGCGTTGACATTCGGCACCTTGGCGTTCGGCGCCTTGATGGTCAACTGGCCGCCCATACGGTCGGTGGCGTAGTCGACCACGGCATCGTCAAGGAAGGCTTCGCTGAAGGCATCGATATAGGCGGTGAAGCTTTTCAGCCCCAGGGCGGTGTCTTCAGGTTTTTCTTCACCGGGCTTGCAGTAGGCAATGCAAGTCTCGGCATATTGGGTGCCGGGCTGGGTGATGAAGACGCGGATACCGATGCCTGGCGTGTTCTGCTTGGACAGCAGGTCGGCCAGGTAATCGTGGGCGGCGTCGGTAATGGTTATGGCAGTCATGGAAACTCCTCACAGGCTTGCCGGCAGTTTACGCCAAATTATTACCGAGGTACAAAGTCCTAGTATTTTTGTCAGGAAAGACCCGCGCCACTCGTCAGAGGTTTTCATAGCGGTTCATATCCAGAACACCCTCTTCCACCGGCGTGGTTTCACGGATGAACTGCGACAAATCGTGGAAGTACTGCCAGAACAGCGGATGACTGCGACGCACGCCCCAGCGGTCGACGATTTTTTCGAACTGCCCGGCATCCTTGGCCTGTTCCATCTGTGCGACAAACTGCGGCACTTCACTGGCCGGAATATTGAACATGAAGTTCGGATAGCTGCTCAGCACACCTGGATAGATCGTCAGCGTGTCCAGCCCCGGCTGATAGCGATACGCCTCGCCCAGCAGAAACGCCACGTTGCTGTGGGCGCGGTTGCGCAGCAGGCTGTAGACCTCGCGCTGGCCGCTGGCCGTTTCGATACGCAGCATGGTGGCCTCGGGCAATTGGTCGATGACCTTGAGCCCCGCGGCCGGACGCGACGTGAGTCGGCTGAGGGCCTGCTCGGCGTCCTGCAGCGCCGGGTCGATGCCATCGCGCGAGCAAAATGCGCCGCCGCAGCGGTTGATCGGGTCGGGGCTGGCATTCAGGTGACCGTAGCGGGTCAGCAATTGGTTGGCAAAGTCGCGTTTCGGGTCCTTTTCGCTCAGGTGCAGCCCGCTGGGCTTGTCGTCATCAATGGCCTCGTAGTCCAGCCACAGCTTGAGCTTGCCACTGTTCTGGTACCAGTCGTCCATGAAGTCGTCGCGGGTGTCGGCCGGCATCAGGCGCAGGAAGTTTTGCTCGGCGCCGTTGCGGATCAGGTCGAAGTACAGCCGCGTCTGCGCCTGGTGCGACACGTTGCCGAACACATCGAAGTTCACCGCCAGCTGATAATAGGTGCGCTCCAGCAGCGGGAAGTCGAACAGCCACATCGTCTGCGGCACCTCGCCGATCAGGCCCTTGGTCACCGAAGCGCTGTCAAAATGCCGGAAAATGCTCAGCAACGCATTGTCGTTACCGGCCCACAGGGTCGACCAGCTGGGCGGCGGCAAGTCGGCGTAACTGTCACGGCGCAGCGCTTCGTATTGATTGCGCTTGTCGCGATACGTCAGCCACAGGCCGAGCACGCTGCCCACGTCATCGTTCTGCCCCGGCATCGCCAGCAGCGGCGTGGCCTGGCCTCGATAACGCGCATCGGTGACATACAAATCGTGATCAGGGTCCTGGAACAGGGTCCAGAAGTTATCGCGGATCACGTCCGTGGCGATCTGCCCGCGACACACCGGCCCGCGAATAAAGGTGCGTACGAAGTATTCGGCGTTGTCCAGCATGAACTGGTAACGCGCCTTGGCCGGGATGGCTTCGAAGGTTTCGAAGGGGTTGGCGCGACGCCCCGGACCATAGCCCGGCAAGGCGTTGACCTGCCAGTTGCCTTCGTAGAACAACGCTTTGATGCGCGCCATTTTCGCGGTGCTGAACGGATACGTGATGTGGGTTTTATGCACGATCACGCCCTGCACCGGCCACAGGCGGTAATACACCCGCGTGCCGGGGTCGTCGTTTGGACGCCGGGTGTTGATCAGGTCAATCGGCTGCCCGCTCGGCGTGCGCGAACGCACCCACTGGAAGAAATGCCCCGGCTCGCCGTTCTCGAAATAGATATGCGCCAGGAATAAATGCTCGAACAACCATCGCGCCACCAGGCTTTCGCGGGCGCCGGGTTGATTGAACAGCCCCTCCCACTGCTGCACCTGCAAGGCTTCCCTGGCACTCGGCGCCAGGCCCTGCTCATCGATCGGCGCGCCGGCGGCCAGCCAACGCTGTAAGGTCTGGTATTGCTGGTCGGTCAGGCCGGTGACCGCCAATGGCATGCCTTCCTTGGGATGGCTGCCTGCGTAGGCGTTGAACTCGCCGGGCATG
The DNA here is from genome assembly GCF_016937615.1 of Pseudomonas lactucae. Lineage (GTDB taxonomy): Bacteria > Pseudomonadota > Gammaproteobacteria > Pseudomonadales > Pseudomonadaceae > Aquipseudomonas > Aquipseudomonas lactucae. The sequence goes on from NZ_JAFHKI010000063.1 coordinate 12,873, forward strand.
GCGCAGCTGTTTTCGCGGTTCAGGCCCAACGCGATCTCTTCGGGGAGCTTGGCATTGGGTTGCAGCGGCGCGTTATGCCCCAGTTCGAGCATGCGCGCCATCAACGCGGCCTGGCTGCCCTGCGCGTCCAGCACCGAATAAAAGCCCTTCTGCCGCCAGGCCTGCTGGCCGAACGCGTCATAGAACAAGCGGGTGGTCGGCGCCGCCTGGCTGCGCTCGCCGTCGTACACCGGCATTTTGCTCGCCCCCCGCGCCGTCCCCTCGGCACTGCCCAGGTTGAGCTGGCAGGCGGAGTCGTAGCAAGCGTGGCAGGCCACGCACTTCTCGGTAAAGATCGGTTGGATATCACGCGTGTAGGAGATCGCCGTAACGGGACCTTGCGCCTGGGCAGTACTGGCAATCAATGCCAGGACGGCGCTGACGATAAGACGAAGTGACATGTATCCGGTCCCGATTCAATGCGTGCGCTGAAATTGCCGGCGATTCTACCGGGCCACGCCCCTCACCAACATGAGCGATATTCATGCAAAACCCCAACATGCACCAACCGCTCGCAGGTTTGTTATGATCCATGCCCTCCGTAATGCCTGACCAGAGTAGTCCCATGTCCGATCGTAGCGCTCGTCTGCAAGCCCTTCACCACGCCCTCAAGGACCGTATCCTGATCCTCGACGGCGGCATGGGCACGATGATCCAGAGCTATAAACTGGAAGAGCACGACTACCGTGGCAAACGCTTCGCCGACTGGCCGAGCGACGTCAAGGGCAACAACGACCTGCTGGTGCTCACCCGCCCCGACGTGATCGGCGGGATCGAGAAGGCGTACCTGGATGCCGGCGCCGACATCCTCGAAACCAACACTTTCAACGCCACGCGCATTTCCATGGCCGACTACGGCATGGAAGAACTGGCTTACGAATTGAACGTCGAAGGCGCACGCCTGGCGCGCAAGATCGCCGATGCCAAGACCGCCGAAAACCCGGCCAAGCCACGTTTTGTCGCTGGCGTACTGGGCCCGACCAGCCGTACCTGCTCGCTGTCACCCGACGTGAACAACCCCGGCTACCGCAACGTGACGTTCGATGAACTGGTGGAAAACTACACCGAGGCCACCCACGGCCTGATCGAAGGCGGCGCCGACCTGATCCTGATCGAAACCATCTTCGACACCCTCAACGCCAAGGCCGCGATCTTCGCCGTGCAGGGCGTGTTCGAGGCGTTGGGCATCGAACTGCCGATCATGATTTCCGGCACCATCACCGACGCCTCCGGCCGCACGCTGTCGGGCCAGACCACCGAAGCGTTCTGGAACTCCGTGGCCCACGCCAAGCCGATCTCGGTCGGTTTGAACTGCGCCCTCGGCGCCAGCGAATTGCGCCCCTACCTGGAAGAGTTGTCCAACAAGGCCAATACCCACGTCTCGGCGCATCCCAACGCCGGCCTGCCCAACGAATTCGGCGAGTACGACGAACTGCCGTCGCAAACCGCCAAGGTCATCGAAGAATTCGCCCAGAGCGGCTTTCTCAATATTGTCGGCGGCTGCTGCGGCACCACCCCCGGCCACATTGAAGCCATCGCCAAGGCCGTGGCCGGTTATGCGCCACGCCCGATCCCGAACATCCCCAAGGCCTGCCGCCTGTCGGGCCTGGAGCCGTTCACCATCGATCGCAGCTCGCTGTTCGTCAACGTCGGCGAACGCACCAACATCACCGGCTCCGCCAAGTTCGCCCGCCTGATCCGCGAAGACAACTACACCGAAGCCCTGGAAGTCGCCCTGCAGCAGGTCGAAGCCGGCGCTCAGGTGATCGACATCAACATGGACGAGGGCATGCTCGATTCGAAGAAGGCCATGGTGACCTTCCTCAATCTGATCGCCGGCGAGCCGGACATTTCCCGCGTGCCGATCATGATCGACTCTTCCAAGTGGGAAGTGATCGAAGCCGGCCTCAAGTGCATCCAGGGCAAGGGCATCGTCAACTCCATCAGCATGAAGGAAGGCGTGGAGCAGTTCATTCATCATGCCAGGCTGTGCAAGCGCTACGGCGCCGCGGTGGTGGTGATGGCCTTCGACGAAGCCGGCCAGGCCGACACCGAAGCGCGCAAGAAAGAGATCTGCAAACGCTCCTACGACATCCTGGTGAACGAAGTCGGCTTCCCGCCGGAAGACATCATCTTCGACCCGAACATCTTCGCGGTCGCCACCGGTATCGAAGAGCACAACAACTACGCCGTCGACTTCATCAACGCCTGTGCCTATATCCGTGACGAACTGCCCTACGCGCTGACCTCGGGCGGCGTGTCCAACGTGTCGTTCTCGTTCCGCGGCAACAACCCGGTGCGCGAGGCGATCCACTCGGTGTTCCTGCTGTATGCGATCCGCAACGGCCTGACCATGGGCATCGTCAACGCCGGCCAACTGGAGATCTACGACCAGATCCCGGCCGAACTGCGCGACGCGGTGGAAGACGTGGTGCTCAACCGCACCCCGGACGGCACCGACGCCCTGCTCGCCATCGCCGACAAGTACAAGGGCGACGGCAGCGTCAAGGAAGCCGAGACCGAAGAATGGCGCGGCTGGCCGGTGAACAAGCGCCTGGAACACGCGCTGGTCAAGGGCATCACCACGCACATCGTCGAAGACACCGAAGAATCCCGGCTATCGTTCGCGCGCCCGATCGAAGTGATCGAAGGTCCGTTGATGTCCGGCATGAATATCGTCGGCGACCTGTTCGGCGCCGGCAAAATGTTCCTGCCCCAGGTGGTCAAATCCGCCCGCGTGATGAAGCAGGCCGTGGCCCACCTGATCCCGTTCATCGAACTGGAAAAAGGCGACAAACCCGAAGCCAAGGGCAAGATCCTGATGGCTACGGTAAAGGGTGACGTGCACGACATCGGCAAGAATATCGTCGGCGTGGTGCTGGGTTGCAACGGCTATGACATCGTCGATCTGGGCGTGATGGTGCCGGCGGAAAAAATCCTGCAGGTGGCCAGGGAGCAGAAGTGCGACATCATCGGCCTGTCGGGCCTGATCACCCCGTCCCTGGACGAGATGGTGCATGTGGCCCGCGAGATGCAGCGCCAGGACTTCCACCTGCCATTGATGATCGGCGGCGCAACCACCTCCAAGGCGCACACGGCGGTGAAGATTGAGCCCAAGTACAGCAACGACGCGGTGATCTACGTCACCGACGCCTCGCGGGCGGTGGGTGTGGCCACGCAGTTGCTGTCCAAGGAGTTGAAGGCCGGTTTCGTCGAGAAAACCCGCCTGGAATACATCGATGTGCGCGAGCGCACCTCCAACCGCAGCGCCCGCACCGAACGCCTGAGCTACCCGGCGGCCATCGCCAAGAAGCCGCAGTTCGACTGGAACAGCTACACCCCGGTGGTGCCGACCTTTACCGGCGCCAAGGTGCTGGACAATATCGACCTCAACGTCCTGGCCGAATACATCGACTGGACGCCGTTCTTTATCTCCTGGGACCTGGCCGGCAAATTCCCGCGCATCCTCACCGATGAAGTGGTCGGTGAAGCCGCCACCGCGCTGTACGCCGATGCCCGGGAAATGCTGCGCAAGCTGATCGACGAAAAGCTGATCAGCGCCCGCGCGGTGTTCGGTTTCTGGCCGACCAATCAGGTACAGGACGATGACCTGGAAGTCTACGCTGACGACGGCCAGCCGATCGCCCGGCTGCACCACCTGCGCCAGCAGATCATCAAGACCGACGGCAAGCCGAACTTCTCCCTGGCCGACTTCGTCGCGCCCAAGGACAGCGGCGTCACCGACTACATCGGGGGGTTCATTACCACCGCCGGCATCGGCGCCGAAGAAGTCGCCAAGGCCTATCAGGATGCGGGCGACGACTACAACTCGATCATGGTCAAGGCCCTGGCCGACCGCCTGGCCGAAGCCTGCGCCGAATGGCTGCACCAGCAAGTGCGTAAAGACTACTGGGGTTATGCCAAGGACGAGCAGCTGGACAACGAAGCGCTGATCAAGGAGCAGTACAGCGGCATCCGCCCTGCCCCCGGCTACCCGGCGTGCCCGGACCACACCGAGAAAGCCCAGTTGTTCCAACTGCTCGATCCCGAGGCCCGTGAAATGCAGGCCGGGCGCAGCGGCGTGTTCCTCACCGAGCACTACGCGATGTTCCCGGCGGCGGCGGTCAGCGGCTGGTACTTTGCACACCCGCAGGCGCAGTACTTTGCGGTAGGCAAGGTCGACAAGGACCAAGTGACGAGCTACACCGCGCGCAAAGGCCAGGACCTGGCCGTGACCGAACGTTGGCTGGCGCCGAACCTGGGTTACGACAGCTGAAGCAAAACCGCGTGTGGCGAGCCGGCCTTTGGCTCGCCACCGGTTCGCCTTATTGGCGCCAGGACGGCCCTGGTTGCGGCTCGACGCTGGAGGCTGACAGCGCCGTCACCGCGTCTCGCGACAGTTCAAGCAACTGGCTGGCCCGCGCCGTGCCCAGCTCGATTTCCAATAGGTTCAGTGCCTGCTTGTAACGCTCCTGAGCTTGCGGGCTGTCTTGCCAATCAGCGTGTTCGTCCTCCACCGCCTCGTGCCGCGTGCGGGCCTGTTCATCCAGTGTGCTAAAGGCCTGCGGGTAACGCTCCTGCAGATAGCGCAGCCAGTAGTCACGCGTGATCAGCTCCTCATAAAACGCATCACCCGCCTCGGCGGAGAGCACCGAGGCGCGAGCGGCGTTGAGTTGCTCGTCCCTGATCGGCTGCGCGTACGTCATATGCTCGGGTTGCCCCGGCAACACCAGGCCATCCGGCCAGCCGCGGGTCATGCCGATGCGATACTGCAAGCGCACTTCCGCCCGGTCCCGGTGCAGAGCCGCCGCTTCCGCCAGGCGTTCCACCTGCCCCAGACGAAACAGCTGCCGTGACAGGTTGAGCAGCGCGCGGCCTTTTTCGTTCAGCCCCCCCTCGCGCACATCGCGCAAGGCGTCAGCTTCAAACACCCGTACCTCCAGCTCACTGAAGGTGAGAATACGGCCGTCGATACAGGTGCCGTGGGTTTCGGCACTTTGAAACAACAGTTGGCGCAACTCGCGGTTCTGCGCGGCGGCTTGCATGACGTGCCAGACCCGTTGCGTCAGTGCCGATTGAGACAAGCGAAACTCTGCGGTCTGGCGCAACTGTGCGATGAGATGGAAAAACCGTTCGTGATCGTCCGTTTGCGCCAATTGACTCCAGATGTCAGTCCTCTCGGCGATCAGCTCGTCCCGCAGCGTGCTCAGCCACGGCGCCAAGGCCGTCGCCCCGACGTCGCCTGCCGGGTCCGGGATCGCCTCGGCGGGCTCGACTTCGGCCTGTGCGTCGGCATCGGAACCGTCTTCATCGCCCGTGTCGGTTTCATCGCCGCGCTCAAGCAGTTCAATACTCAAATCGATGTCGTGCCGCGACAGCCCCATCACCGCCCCACGCTCATGCGCGTCACTGTATTGCCTGAGCCGTTCGAGACTGTCCAGCGACAGCAGCAGGTTGTCGGAGAGGTCGGTACCGGCCATCAAATCATTGTGGGTGCCATCGAGCAGTCGCTCGGGAAAGCCGGTCAAGTCGTTGCCACTGAGGTTCAGCGTGCGCAAATGCGCGGCCTCCAGTACCCCATCGGGCCATGCGTCAACCCTGTTGTGGCTGAGGTTGAGCGTCTCCAGCCGAGGAAAGGCACTCGTATCGAACCGGTGCAGGCCGTTGTGACTCAGGTCCAGCCAGCGCAGGTGTTCGCCGCCCAACGCAGGGTAAAGCGGACCGGCGTCGTAGACGTTGTTGTAGTCGAGGTCCAGGCGTTCGAGCTGCGCCATGTGCCCGAGCGCCTCGGGCAGTTCCGCCAGCTCGTTGCCGCTCAACATCAGGCTCGTCAGTTGCGTAAAGCCACGCAGAAAGTCATTGGAGCCTTGCGCCGACAGCCTGACTCCGGTGAGGTCCAGGCTGCGCACGTGCGCAAGCGGCACCGTCAGTGCCGGCAGGTCCCCGGTTTGCAGACCCAGCAGACTCAATTCAGGATTGGTACTGCCCGCCGCCCAGCCTTGCCAGCTCGCCTGAATGCGCTGGGCCGCCAACCCGCGACTTTCGGCCAACACAGTCACGCCTGCTTGTGTGGAGCGACGCCTGAAAATCCAGCCGTTCAATTGGCGCGTCAGGGTTTCGCCAGCCAGACGGGTCGCTTCGTCCACGCCTTGTGCACGCTCTGGCAACGGCAACACATAACGCGCAATCGACCACGCTGTCTCCGCAGGCGGGAGGCCGGGCGGCACGTTCTGAGTACAAAATTTGTCCAGTGCCCCCATAGGCAGACCCAAGGCTTCATCGACACGCTGCTGCGCCAGCAGCAAATCCACCTTGTTTTGCGCGGCGAAAGGGTTGGCCACCGGATTGATCTTGAGCAGCAGCTCGTCACTGCTCAAGACTTCAGGGGGCAGTTCCGACAACTTGTTTTCACGCAAGTCGAGCCAGATCAGGTGCTCCAGGTCCTCGGCGCCCGTTGGCCAGGCCAGTAGTTGCGTATCGCGCAGGTCAAGGGCCTTGAGCTGTTTCAGGGCACTGACATCCAGACGTTCCAGCGGATTGCTGTGGATATCCAGGTATTCGAGCTGGCTCAAGCCGTCGAACTGCGCCTGCAGTTCGTTAGAGAACACCAGTCTGTTGTCCGCCAGTTCAAGGCGGGTCAACAGAGGCAGCGCGTCGGGTCCCATGGGCAGCTCGGTCAAGGCACTGTCGTTAAGTTCGAGACGGCGCACTGCACTGAACGCCCTGATAAAACCACGTGCCTGCTCGGCCGAGGCCCGCAGCCCGCTCAGACGTAACGTCAGCACATGCGCAAAGCTGCCGGCGGGCAGTTGCGCCAGCTCAAGCACTTGATCACCGGGTGGCGACACCCATTCAAAGGTCGCAACGTCCGCCCACACACCGTAACGCCGCACCACCGCGCCACGCCAGCTGGTTTCAAGGGCACTGATAAGCCGGGCATTTTCGCCGTCTTTCCACAGGTTTGAACGCGGCCTCAAGCGTGGGCCGCCGATTGAGCGCGGCTCGTAGAATGGGCCAAACAGCCGGTGATACTCCCGGCTCAAGCCTTCGACAGCCGCCAACCTGTCTTCGGGCGTCTCCAGTCGGGTGTTCAACGCCTCCTGCAACGACGCGCTCAGTGGCGAACGGCCCATCACGTAATCCAACTCTCCTCGGCAGAAACCGCTGACCATTTGGTGGGCATCCATAAGGTGCCCCAACGGGCCGTCGTACGCTTTCACATAGTCAAAGGCGCGCCTGAAGGCCTCGTGTGAAAACCTTGACCAGTCCAGCGACAGACCGGCCCACAGGGTTTCATGGCCGCTGTAAAGCGTGTCCGGGAGAGTGCTGATGGCTGTGTTGGTCAGGTCCAGACGCTCCAGCCGCGCCAGGTCCTCAAGCTGGGTGGGCCACTGCCACAAGGCATAGGCGGCATCGATCCTAAGTGTTTTCAACTGGGTGAGCGCGGACAATTCCAGGCCGTTGAGCGCGGTGAGGGAAATGCCCGAACATTCGATATGCAGTGCTTCAAGATGCATCAGTGCGCTGAGATCGGATGAAAAATCCGGCGAGACCGACGCCGCATTGACCTTGATGCGCAAGCGTCGCAGCCTGGTCAAGGCCTTGACGGCCTCGGGCACGGTGGTCAGCAACGGCGTGGGGAGCGGACCTGCCGCCACAAATGCCCCATTTTCGCCGATCGACAGCGCTTCGAGGTTGGGAAAGCGCGCCAGGAAGGCGTCCGCATTCCCATCGTGCAGGGCGCGCCCGCCCACTGTCAGTTCCCGGATGGCTGAAAAATCAGCCGCGAGCGGCGGCAAGGTGTCGTTGACGATGAGGCTCAGACGAGCGTCTTCATCCGGGGCTCTTTCCCCTGCCACCCGTGAACGCCCCCATGCGGCCTTGAGCGCTTGGGCGACCTGGTTTCGGTGAACATACTCGACGTCAAAGGCGAGGCCCTCTTGCGGCGCACCGACCCAAGCGTCGAGTGCAGCCCCCAGCGCAGTGGCGGTACGGGCGCGATTCTCCAGCATTGTGAAAATGCCACGTTCGCTAAGACCACGCTGCATTAAGCTGCGGATAAGCGCATTGGCCCGTGCATCGTCCAGAAACGGGAACGCAGTACGCACCCGCTGCATCAGATTCGGCGCCAACCCTCGGCCACGACCGCTGGCGTAATACCCAAGCCTCTTGTTGTTAATGCGCACCGGTGGCTTGTACCACCGACCCTGCGGCTCCAGGATCCGCATCGATTGCGTGCGGTTGCGTTCGGCAGCCTCGATGATCGTGTTTTGCAACTGCACACTCTGGCTGACCTCCTGCACGCCCAGGCTTGCGCGTGCGCTATCAGGCAACGCGTGCATGATCGAGGCGTAAAAGTTATCCCCCACCCCGGGCACGCTGTTGAGCGCCTCACCGCGCTCATTGAACGCTTGAAAACCGGGGCCGTGCTTGACCAGGTACTTGTGGTCCGACGCGGTCTGGCTGCCGATGCTGTCGAGCAACGTACCCTCAATGCTGCCTTCACGTACCTCCAGGCGCAGCGTAGCCGGCCATCCCGGCAGCGTCTCAAGGGTGTGCAACGCCAGGCGTCGGCTGTCCGCCGAGGCCGTGGTCTGACTGCGCAGGCCCGCGTAGGCGCGGGTCTGGCGCCCTTGCCGCGCGTACCAGCGCGCCTCTTCGAGCAGGCTCAAGGGCACTCGGCGCGAGGTTTGCAGCTGTTTGAGGTGATCGGGACGCGCATTGGCCAGCACCTCCAGGGCTGCGGCGTCACTGAGGCCGGGGCACACCCGCTGCAAGCGCCTGATGCGTGCGTCAACAGGCTCAGTGCCCGCGTAGAGGCTGTCAAAGATCGATGGTTTGCGGGTCCGGGCATAATCCGCCAGTTGCTTGCTCAGCTCACTGGCGCGCTGATCGACGACACGGGCTGGCTGCTCCCCCAGCAGATAGGTGATCTGCTTCTCATCCAACGCGCCAAGAATGCGTTCCGGCAACTGGCCGGCCAGCACCTCGGGCCGGTGACGCTGATCGTCGGCGGGTTGCGCACGCCGGCCGGCACACGCTCGCGGCCGTAGCGCACCGCCCTCCCCGTCACCCCGGCACCGTTGGAAACCTCCAACACATGCCCGACCGGCCAACGCGGCAGTTCAGTCACCAGCGGCAGTGCGTAGAGGTACAGCGGGTCAATCGGCCGGGCGCCATCGAGTTGTTCAATCACCTGCTCGGCGCTCGCGTCGGCGCGAAACAGGCGCATGGCATCCGTCAATGCGGGCGGCGGCGCGGCGTGGTCCATATGCATCTTGCGCAAGGCGTTATCGCTCACCCCGCTGACATCCGCCACTTTGAGCAAGTCGACGTCCGAAAAGGCCTCGGTGGCGTGGCCGATGCGCCGCAGCAGGGTCAGACGGTCCCAGGCCAGCGGGCGTTCCAGCGTGTGTCGCCAGGCACCGCGACCGTTGCTGTGAAGGATCGGCTGATAGGCCGTCGCATCGCTCGGGTGCTTGATGCGCCAACGCAAGATCTTGTTGTCGTACACCTGTTCGTAGACCTTGCCGTCGATACGAATATACGTGCTGCCATTGAGCGTGTGTTGTCCCTGCACATTCGGGCCGGGGCTTTTTTCCAGCGACAAGGCACTTTCATAGGGGCTCAGGTCGGGCTTCCACAAACGGGTCTGGCCGTTCGGCAACGTGACCGGTTCCAGGGCCTCGATGAGCGGCGCGGAACGAGCGGCCTTGACTGTGCGCACGGCGCCGCCCACACCCGCCATCACAACGATCTGCGCCAGATTTTCCGCCACATCGACCAGATGCGCCTTAGCCGCGCGCTTGTCGCCCTCGCTCCATTCAATCGCTCCTTCGAACGTTTCATACAGCAACTGCCCCGCCATCACGGTCATCATGATCTCGCCCAACACCGGCACGAACATCGACACCAGGTTCAACCCCAGCACACCGAACTCCAGCAGGTGCGCCAGCTTGGCTTCGCGGGCCTTGGTGTCGACATCGGCGCTGGACACCGCGTGGCTGCGCGCATCGGCCAGTACCTTGTCGCGGCTCTGCTCGTAGAGGTAGGCCCACAAGTCACGGTTGTCGTCCCAGGGGCCCTGGCCTTTTTGCGTCAGGTACGAAGGCGCGAGGTAAGGGTCCTGCTTCGCCGGCGATTGGCCGGCCGCTCTGGTGGCAATTGCTTGAAGCTCGCGTTCGGATTCAAGGCCCCCCAAACCTGGACGAAGGTGCGCCAGGGTGACTGGAAAAAGCCTTCGGACGAATCGGTGAACTGGCTGAAATAATACGGACGCTGGTCATACGCCACGAACTGACTGAAAAACTGCTGGTATGCCGTCGGCGTGGGGTCATCGGTCTGCATGCCGGTTCTGTCGGCAAACTGGCGCCGCAATTCCCCTCGCATCTGCTCCGCCGTGTAGCGCTTGAGCGGGTGCGCCGGATCATGGGGCACGTACAGGATCATTTCGTCGCTGTATTGATGCTTTTTGCCAATAACGAAAGCCACACAGCCGGTCATGCGCTGCTTCATCAGGCCCATATCATTGAACCAGACCTGCTTGTCGTCCATCGTTGGATTGGTTTCGCCGTCGATCACCGCGAGGATCATCGTGTAATCCTGCGCCTGGATGTCACCGCTCAAGCGCGCGTGCTCGGCCGCCGCCCGCAGCGCGGTTTTCTGGCTGGCGATAAACCCTGGACGCAAGCTGGCGTCGGCCTCGAAGAACGCCTTTAAATACGCCTGGTACTTCGCCCCGACATCGAGGTGGCGGCACAATGTCAGAAACTCGCTGACCTTCAGGTTCACCGAGACCCTTTCAAACGTGTCGGCTGTTGTGGTCTGCACCATGAAGCCCGAACTGTCGTGGTAGGCTCCGGCGATGCACTCCCAGGCCTCGAAGTTATGCAGGGCCGCCTGCAGCATCGAGAGTTTCAAAAACTCGAATGAAGCCACCTCAACGTTGGCCACACCGACCAGCAACGGGCGGCGCAGGCACAACAAGGTTCGGTTGAGGTCCACCTCGACGCCAAATTGCTCCTGCAGCGCCTTGCGCAGTAAGGGTTCGGCGAAGGTGTCCGCATCCTTGAAGGTCGACATCAGGCCGTCCAGGCTGACCTGTGCGGCGGCGGCAGCTTTGAAAGCGGCGTCGACCGCTGCGCGTTGAGCCAACGAAGCGCTGGTATACCAGGCCGGTGCAGTGGCGTGGGTTTGCTTGAGCGCCGTCTTGCGTGGGGGCGTGGCATCGATCAGCCATTGAGGCACGGCCTGTTCAAGCAAATCACCGTGAATACTGGTGGTCGCGATGGGTTTGGCACGGACGCTGTCCGGGGTATGTGGACTCGGATTGGACATAAGGTCACTCCTGTGAATTGGAATGACAGATCATCATGGGGCGACGCCTTGACGGTGGTGCATAGTGCTTGCCACACCAACGCCCAGGACGGCTTTTGGTCAAGACAGCGTTTGGCCCAGCTCGATCATTTCCCGTCGCGACAGGTCACGCGCCAACTGCTGGCGCTCGGCTTTGCCTTGATTGCCCAAGGTTTGTATTTCAGCAAAATACGCCTCGCCAAAATCCGGGTAGCGCAGTTCGAGTGCCTCCGACTGCTCCGTGAGCCGCGTGTGCAAACGCGAGAAGTCGTCCGCGTATTTTTCCTCCAGGTACGTCATCCAGTAAGGGCGTGTGAGCAATTGCTCGATGAACGCTGGCGTCCCTTGCGCCTGGATGATGGCGGTGTAAGCCTGATCAAGCTCATTCTTTGAGACCTGTGCCAGGTTCTGGGTAAAGTCCTTGGTATGGCGCAGATTGGAGAGGATAAAAAAAGGCCTCGCCCCGCTCATCCGCCTTGAGGGCATCCCACACCTGATGTTTTTCCGAGTCGGCGGGGATTTGGCTGAACCAGCGCTCCTTTTGTACCTCGTCGGGCTCCGAGTCGGGATGGCCGGCCTCCGACTCGCTGTCCGAGTCGGAAGTATGGGGATATCCGGCGCCCCGGCGCAGATTGACTATGCTGCGTAGAGGCTCCCGCGCACGAGGCAATGATGAACGATCCAGCCCCCAAGCCCCCCACCTTCTGGCAAATGCTGCACAGCGTGGTGGCCGCCGCCTTTGGCGTACAGAGCGGCAAGAACCGCGCCCGCGACTTTACTCACGGCAAGCCCAGTCACTTTGTAATACTGGGCATTCTGTTTACCGTGGTATTCGCCTTGACGTTGTTCGCTATCGTCAAGCTGGTGTTGCACGTGGCGGGGGTGTGAGGCCCCTTTCACGGTTGCGCTGAAAGGGGCCGGTTGCGGTGTCTACTGGCGGCACGGGCCGATACGTTTCCAGGGTTTGAAACTGCTTGTCAGCGTAAAATGCGCGTCAGGCTGATGCCCTTGCGTCAATTCGACGACCTCGTAGTTGAACCCGGCGTAAGACACGCGCGTACCCAACGTCTCGTAGAGTGTGCGGCTGTTCCAGAGGGGCGCGCATGCCTCGGCGTCTTCGCCTGGCGTCCCCTCAACGGGTGTCTGTGTCTTGATGGTCACCATTTTGCTCAACAGCGTGCCGTGTTGCGACCGGGAGATCTGGGTCGGCGGCAACAATGGGTCGACGGTTGCCAGCATTTGCACCTGGACCTGGGTGCCCGGTTCAAGCGTGGCGGGTACCGTAAAGCTGATGGCGTGTTGGGCCGGCAGCACCGCCGTGCCCTCCTTGAGGCCGTGGAATAAAGCCGGGGCTTTCCAGTAGTAGTGAATCTTTTGTCCGGTGGCAAACGCATCCTGGATCCTGCCGTTCATACTCACGACCTGACCGGGTTTGAGTTCATCCGGTACGTTCCAGGTCCCGGTGTAGCGCGTCACCATGGGTGGTACCGTCAAACGCTTGGACCAGGTGTCCGTAGCGCCCTGACTGTTGCGCGCGGTCAGCGTGATCGTGCGCTCCCGCGCCTTGAGCCCACTGCTCCAGTCGACGTCCAGTGTCAGTGGATTCACGCGGATGGCGGTTTGAGCGACAAGCGGGCTCTCGACCTCGCTCCACTGGTAGGTGACATCCGTCGCGCCCGGCGGGTTCATGATCGCTCGGTAGTTCCATGTGCGTCCGTAGTAGGGGCGTTCCAAACCGAGGATGCGCTTGATGCCGAACGCAGGCGCGGGTTCAGCGGGAAAGCCGCGAGCATACTCCGCCAGCATCTTGTCGACCGCGGCTTTCACATCCGGCTGCTTGCCCATTGGCTGGTTGGCATCATGCCCAGGCAAATCGTGCCCGGTTTCCTTCAATAAACGGCGCATGATACTGGGGGGCACGGCGCCCAGTCCTTTGGCGAAAGCAATGCTCTGAATCTGCGCCACGGCACCGGCCACGATATAACCGGAAAAACGATAATTCAGGGCTTCGTCGCTGTCGTAGCGCGAATAAGTGGCATGTGTGCCGCCTGCCGTATAACTGGCATAGGGAATATGCGTGGCCCACGTCGTGAGGTCTATCCTGCTGCCATAGTTGGCCGCCAATGTCGCGCCCGTCTTCGGGTTGACGCTGCCGACATAGATCGCGCCGTCGTCATTACGGGTCCGGTCGAACAAACCATTGAAGTCCGGATGATCCAGATTCATTGGGGTGGCCGGATTGCGGCTACTCTTGATGCCGCCGGAGGCATTGACAATTACGTGAACCTTCAACTCCTGAGTGAGGTATTCAATACTCCGCTGCGTATTTTCATACCCCGCCGAAGGCAATTGGCACGTGTCGGTGGACACCGCCGTAGGGCTTGCCTTGGGGCAGACATCCCCTGGATAAGGGGAAAAATCCGCAAAGCGGGTGGTGGTGGGGCTGAACGTCGGGTCAACCACCAGCACGTCGCCAGCACGCAGGTTCAGTTTTTGCAGATCATAGATCGAAGCGAACGACGCAGCGGTGGCGGCTAATTGAGCGTGCGGGACAATGCCCACCACGCCCGACTGGTTATCTTTCGCCGCGATGATACCCGCCGCCGCCGTCGCATCGTTACTGACCGCATAGTAGGTACTGCAACTCAGCCTGCGTGGGCCGTCGATCGGTGAAAACGCCAATGAGGGCAAGTCCACATGGCTACGATTCCAGAAACCATCGCTGGCGATCACCACGCGGGCGTTCTCGCCCTGGCTGCCGGGCAGCATGCGGACCGCGTCCGAGTTGATCCCACCCAGCACATAGCCGGAGTTCGCAACAGGGCCTTTCTTGTAGAGTGCATCAAGCCCGGCTTCAGAGCGTACGCCAAGCCCGGCCTTGATGGGTGAGCCGGAGTCTTTCTCGACGTTTGCTTCAATCGTCTCCATGTACGCAGATGTCACCAGCGGGTTGTTCAAGGCGCGGTCCAGAAGTACCTTTTGCTGGGCTTGTGGTTTAGCGCTTACGTCCATGGTGAACGTCTGCGCATCTGCATAAGGCGCGTCACGCCCTGTCGGGTCCTTCGCTTGTTGCGTCAATAAAGAGTCAATGTCGGACGCCATCTTGCGCAACGCATCCAATGATCGTTTAACGCCTGGATCCGTAGCCGACTGTTGTCTCAACTCGGACAAGTCATTCTTGAGTTGAAGAACAATAATTTTCCCTCTGTCTGCGGCTTGAACACTTCCCAGCGACGCCAGTACCAGAATAACCAACCCTGCTCGGATTAAGGAAACGCCAAGGCGCTCCCTCTGCCGGAAGGCCTTTATGAACGTAACCATGATGGTTTACCTGTGTAGATAGACTGTTTGGGTGGAGAACTTTTACTTCTCAGTTCAACAGTACCTACGATGGACAACTGGCCAACCGCTGACGCTGCATGGCGCAACCAGTAATCACACATTCAAATCGAGGAGAACAACTTTGATACAGCGCGCAATTTCGTAGTGCTGTAGAGCATAGAACAGGATTAAACCCTACGCCTGTTCAACGCATTAACAGTTTCAAGCTGAACGGGTAACGATAACCCTCCGGCTTGGCCACCGCCGACAAGGCCTTGAAATCAACGCGGTAGTTTTGCCTGGCTTGCAAGTCCAGCAAACGTCGAGCCTGGGCCGGGTCAAGCAGCTCGAACAGCGCCACCTCAGCGTCGCCCTCACGATGGCGGCTTACATCAACGCCCCTGGCATCATCATGGATCAGCACCATGGCCCAGCCCCCCAAGGTAAAATGCCCGGCGACCAGGCTTGATACGCGCCCTTCCAGACGCGCCTGCAGAATCTGCGGCGAGCTGTTGATCGCACTGAACAGGATGTCCTTGCCCGGAAACCGCCCGCTGTCCTCAAGTGCCTGCATGGCACCCAGCGCCATCTGATCATTGGCCGACCACACCAACGCGGTCTGCCGATAGCGCTTGAACAGCTGGGTGGCTTGTTCAAAGGCGCGTTCACGGGTCCACTCGCCATAGACCAACTGACGCAAGCGCACCTCGGGATGCTCAGCCAGCGCTCGGCGCAAGCCTTGTTCACGCAGTTGCGCGCTCGGGGTGGTCTTGACCCCGGAAAAAGCCAACAAATCGAGGGATTCGCCCGGCGCCACAGAGCCATGCTGGCGCAACAGATCGATAAGCATCAGGTAGCCGGCCTGTTCGTCGTCGGCAACCAGGCTGCCGATGACATCAACGTCGCCCTGCGCTCCCAATATATGCCTCTGGTCGGACGTCAATGCGTTGTTAACGAGCAGTAACTTGACCCCGCGGCCTTGAGCCATGCGCAGGATTTGTGGTGCCACATACTGCTCGTTGACCAGCACCAGATAATCGGGTCGCTGGCTGCCCTGCAGCGCTTCGCGCGCCTGGGCAAGGGTGTTTTGGGTATCGCGCTCGGCATAGCGCACACGCAAATCCAGGCCGAGGTCCTTGGCGGCGGCCTGCATGAATTGCGTGTAGCTGACCCAAAAGGTTTCCGTGGACAGGCCTGGGTTGAGAAACACCACCGATGTCGCGTGGGCCATCGGCCCGCACGCCATCCCCAACCAGCACATGCACGTCACTAGAGCCTTCAACATTGTCGCCTGAGCCTTGATCATCAGGTGGCTATCACAATGGCAGCACGCCAGCCAATCGAGGCTCAATCAACGTTCTTTATTGGTGACTGACCCAGAACACCGCCGTGCCCACTACCAGAATAATCAGAAACAGAATGGCCCAGGCGTCCACGGTGCTGTCGGGTTTACGGGCTTTAGTCGGATTGCTCATCGCATCGCCTCTTGTCGGTTTTATAGGTGATTGCCCTAAGACTCGAACACAGTAAAGACCACACTTGCCCCCAGGACAAATGTGGTTATCTCAAGAATCAGTCTCATTAGTCGTTTTGGTTATTTGCATATACTCAAACATCACTTTTGCGCATAAACGCAAACTGGTATCGTGCGCCGGCTCCGTTGGGAGTGCGCGGCCGTGCGCGCAGATTTGCCGAGAACAGGACCTATATGTACGTATACGACGAATACGATCAGCGCATCATCGAGGACCGCGTCAAGCAGTTCCGTGATCAGACCCGACGCTATCTGGCAGGTGAACTGAGCGAAGAAGAGTTCCGCCCTCTGCGCCTGCAAAATGGCCTTTATGTTCAGCGCTTTGCGCCGATGTTGCGGGTGGCCGTGCCCTATGGCCAACTGACTTCGCGCCAGACCCGCATGATGGCCAAAATTGCCCGCGACTTCGACAAAGGCTACGCCCACATCAGTACCCGCCAGAACGTGCAGTTCAACTGGCCGGCGCTGGAAGACGTGCCGGATATCCTGGCCGAACTGGCGACCGTGCAGATGCACGCCATTCAGACCAGCGGTAACTGCCTGCGCAACGTGACCACCGACCAATTCGCCGGGGTTGCCGCCGACGAACTGATCGACCCACGCCCCTGGTGCGAAATCGTGCGTCAATGGACCACCTTCCACCCGGAATTCGCCTACCTGCCGCGCAAGTTCAAGATCGCCATCAACGGCTCGACCTCGGACCGTGCGGCCATCGAAGTTCACGACATCGGCCTGGAGCCGGTGTACAACGCCGCAGGCGAGTTGGGCTTCCGTGTGCTGGTGGGTGGTGGTCTGGGCCGTACGCCGGTGGTGGGCGCGTTTATCAACGAGTTCCTGCCGTGGCAGGACCTGTTGAGCTATCTCGACGCAATCCTGCGGGTCTACAACCGCTACGGCCGTCGTGACAACAAATACAAGGCCCGGATCAAGATCCTGGTCAAGGCGCTGACGCCCGAGGTGTTCGCCCAGAAAGTCGACGCCGAGATGGAACACCTGCGCGGTGGCCAGACCACCCTGACCGAAGCCGAAGTGCATCGCGTCGCCAAGCATTTCGTCGACCCCGAGTACAAGGCCCTGAGCAACCAGGACGCCGAGCTCGCCGCACTTGACCAGCAGCACCCTGGCTTCGCCCGTTGGCGCACGCGCAATACCCTGGCGCACAAAAAACCGGGTTATGTGGCGGTGACCCTGTCGCTCAAGCCCACCGGTGTCGCCCCTGGCGACATCACCGACAAGCAGCTGGACGCCGTCGCCGACCTGGCCGAGCGTTACAGCTTCGGCCAACTGCGCACCTCCCACGAACAGAACATCATTCTCGCGGACGTGGAGCAGAGCCAACTGTTCACCCTGTGGGGCGAGCTGCGCGAAGGCGGTTTCGCCACGCCGAACATCGGCCTGTTGACCGACATCATCTGCTGCCCGGGTGGCGATTTCTGCTCCCTGGCCAACGCCAAGTCGATCCCGATCGCCGAATCGATCCAGCGCCGTTTCGACGACCTGGACTACCTGTTCGACATCGGCGAGCTGGACCTGAACATCTCCGGTTGCATGAACGCCTGTGGTCACCACCATGTCGGCCACATCGGCATCCTGGGCGTGGACAAGAAAGGCGAAGAATTCTACCAAGTGTCCCTGGGTGGCAGCGCCAGCCGCGACGCGAGCCTGGGCAAGATCCTCGGCCCGTCCTTCGCCCAGGAAGCCATGCCGGAGGTGATCGGCAAACTGATCGATGTGTACATCGAACAGCGCACCGAAGATGAGCGTTTCATTGACACCTACCAGCGCATCGGCATTGACCTGTTCAAGGAGCGCGTCTATGCAGCGAATCATTAAGAACAACGAAGTCGTCGACGAAACCTGGCACCTGCTGCCCAAGGACGCGAGCTTCGACGGCATCTCCAACTGCGACGACCTGATCGTGCCGTTGGCACTGTGGCGCGAACATGGCCACGCCCTCAAGGCCCGCGACGGCGGCCTGGGCGTGTGGCTGGATGCCGATGAAGAAGCCGAAGAAATCGGTGAAGACGTGGAACATTTCCAAGTCATCGCCCTGAACTTCCCGGCCTTCACCGACGGGCGCAACTATTCCAACGCACGCCTGCTGCGTGACCGCTACGGTTACAAAGGCGAGCTGCGCGCGATTGGCGACGTGCTGCGCGACCAACTGTTCTACCTGCGCCGCTGCGGGTTCGATGCCTTCGCCTTGCGCGCCGACAAAGACCCGTACGAAGCGCTGGAAAGCTTAAAGGACTTCTCGGTGACCTATCAGGCAGCCACCGATGAGCCGTTGCCGCTTTTTCGGCGCCGCTGAGTAATAAATGTGGGAGGGGGCTTGCTCCCTCACACATTGGAATATCAGCACGTTCAGGATTGCGGGTTGAGTTTGATCGACGCCAACATCTGTTTCTGTCCCATGGTGCACGGCACACCTTCCGGCTGCGCCCGTACCGCCTCGATCACGCCTACCAATTGCCCCTTGTTATAGGCCAACTGCGCCTGCATGTCTTCGATCTGCGTCACCTTGCGCTCCAACGCCTCGATCAATTCCTCGCGCTTGTGCTCGCCGGGCGCCGGCATCAACGCCTTGAGTTCCTGCAAGGTAAACCCGGCCTGTTGCGCGCTCTGGATCAACTGCAGAGTCTGTAACGCCTCGGGCGCATAGCGCCGATAGCCGTTGGCCTGGCGCCCCACTTGGCTGATCAGGCCTTGGGCTTCATAAAAGCGGATACGCGACGCCGCCAAACCACTCTGTTTTGCCAGCTCACCGATATTCATCACAACGCCTGTTTGACATTAAAGTTAACTTTAAGCTTAGCCTGAGGCCTCCCCCGCTCAGGAGTCAACCCATGTCACCCTTTGAAGCCCTGCAATTGCCCAACGGCCAAGTCATCTCCAACCGCATCGCCAAGGCCGCGATGGAAGAGAATATGGCGGATATCAATCAGGCGCCGTCGCGCGAACTGATGCAGCTTTACCAAACCTGGGCGGATGGTGAACCCGGCTTGCTGATCACCGGCAACGTGATGATCGACCGTCGCGCGATGACCGGCCCCGGCGGCGTTGCGCTGGAAAATGAGCAGCACCTGGACCGCTTTCGCGAATGGGCCGACGTGGCCCGGGCCAAGGGCGTGCACTTCTGGGTGCAGCTTAGCCATCCCGGACGCCAGACCATGGCCAATCTGGGTCAGCAAGCCCTGGCACCGTCGGCCATTGCCCTCGACCTCGGCAGTTTTTCCAAAATGTTCGCCAAACCCAAGGCCATGACCGAAAGCGAGATCCAGGATGTGATCCAGCGCTTCGCCACCAGTGCGCGCCTGGCCGAGAACGCCGGGTTTACCGGGGTACAGATCCACGGCGCCCACGGCTATTTGCTGAGCCAGTTCCTCTCGCCCTTGAGTAACCACCGTACCGACCGCTGGGGTGGTTCGCTGGAAAACCGTGCGCGGCTGCTGCTGGAAGTGATCCACGCCGTGCGCGCCAACGTCAGCCCATCGTTTTGCGTGGGGCTCAAACTCAATTCGGCGGATTTCCAGCGCGGCGGTTTCGATGAAGCCGATGCGCGCGCGGTAGTGGAAATGCTCAATCCTTTGCCCATCGATTTGCTCGAATTGTCCGGCGGCAGCTATGAAGCCCCAGCGATGCAAGGTGAGGCGCGGGACGGTCGCACCCTGGCCCGTGAAGCGTACTTCCTCGAATTTGCCGCGCAAATGGCCAGTGTCGCCCGCATGCCCCTGATGGTCACCGGTGGCATTCGCCGCCTGCCCATCGTGCAGCAAGTGCTCGACAGCGGTATCGCCATGGCCGGTATCGCCACCGCCCTGACCCTGGAACCGCAACTGATCAGGCACTGGCGCGAAGGCCGCGACCCCGATCCGCAACTCAAACCGATCGACTGGAAACGCAAGCCCCTGGCCTCACTCGCCACCCTGGCCGTGGTGCGCGACCAAATGCGCCGCCTGAGCCGTGGCCGCCAACCCAATGCCAAGGCCGCCCCCTGGCTGGCCCTGGCGTGTGACCAATGGTTTACCGCTCGGCGCACCCGCCAATATCGGGCGGCCATGACACAAACTTCACATTAACAACGGAGCATTCGCCGTGATCGAGCTGTCCCCTATTGATCAGCAGCCTTTAACCTCACTGACGATTGGAGTGCTTCATGGCGAAAATCAACCTGGCCCAGCAATTGGCAACCACCCTTGAACAGGCGGGCATCAAGCGCATCTGGGGCCTGACCGGCGACAGCCTCAACGGCCTCACCGATGCCCTGCGCAGCATGGACAGGATCGAGTGGATGCATGTGCGCCACGAAGAAGTCGCCGCCTTCGCCGCCGGTGCCGAAGCGGCCGCCACGGGCGAACTGACGGTGTGCGCCGGCAGTTGCGGGCCGGGTAACCTGCACTTGATCAATGGTTTGTTCGACTGCCATCGCAACCATGTGCCGGTGCTGGCGATTGCCGCGCAAATCCCATCCTCGGAGATCGGCCTCAACTATTTCCAGGAGACCCATCCCCAGGAGTTGTTCAAGGAGTGCAGCCACTTTATCGAACTGGTGAGCAACCCCGAGCAAATGCCCCAGGTGCTGCACCGCGCCATGCGCTCGGCGATCCTCAATCGCGGCGTGGCGGTGGTGGTGATCCCTGGGGATGTTTCGCTGCTGGAGGTGGAGGACAAGCTCAAGCCCTGGCCCACCCTGCACGCGCCGCGCACCTTGCCGGCAGAGGCGGACCTGGTGCAACTGAGTGAGATCCTCAGCGGCAGTGAGAAAGTCACCCTGTTGTGCGGCAGCGGCTGTGCCGGTGCCCACGCGCAAGTGGTGGCCCTGGCTGACACACTCGGCGCGCCGGTGGTGCATGCCTTGCGCGGCAAGGAACATGTGGAATGGGACAACCCGTTTGACGTCGGCATGACTGGCCTGATCGGCTTCAGCTCCGGCTACCACGCCATGCTCAATTGCGACACGCTGATCATGCTCGGCACCGATTTCCCCTATCGCCAGTTCTACCCTACCGACGCGAAGATCATCCAGATCGACCGCGACCCTCAGGCACTCGGCCGCCGCGCCACACTGGACCTGGGCATTGCCGCCGACGTGAGTGAGACCCTCGACGCCCTGTTGCCGCGCCTGACCCGCCAGAGCGATCGCAGCTTTCTCGACACCTCGTTGAAACACTATGAAAAAGCCCGCCAGGGCCTGGATGACCTGGCGCAACCGTCCAAGGCCAACCGGCCGATTCATCCGCAATATGTGGCGCGATTGCTCAGCGAACTGGCAGACGACGACGCGATTTTCACCGCCGACGTAGGTTCACCCACCGTCTGGGCCGCACGGTATCTGAAGATGAACGGCAAGCGCCGCCTGATCGGGTCGTTCAACCATGGCTCCATGGCCAACGCCATGCCCCAGGCCATCGGCGCACAGGCCGCGTTCCCTGGACGGCAGGTGATTTCCATGTCCGGCGACGGCGGTTTCGCCATGTTGATGGGGGACTTCATCTCACTGGCGCAGCTGAAATTGCCGGTAAAGGTCATCGTGTTCGATAACTCATCCCTGGGCTTTGTCGCCATGGAAATGAAAGCCGCCGGCTATCTGGACACCGGTACCGAGCTGAAAAACCCGGACTTTGCGGCGATGTCCAACGCCATGGGCATCCTCGGTATTCGCGTGGAGCAATCCGAAGACCTGGAGCCGGCCCTGCGCCGCGCCCTGGCCCATGACGGTCCGGTATTGGTGGACGTGGTGACCGCCACCCAGGAACTGGTGATGCCGCCGAGCATCAAGCTGGAACAGGCCAAGGGCTTCAGCCTGTATATGCTCAAGGCGGTGATGAGTGGGCGCGGGGATGAGGTGATTGAGTTGGCTCGGACCAACTGGTTGCGCTGAACCAAACATGTGGGAGGAGCCCCCTCCCACATTGGCCCTCACTCCCCTTCAGCCCTTCTGTTTTTCCACCCATTGGCCGTAGGCATCGATAAATGCCTGCAAGAATGGCTTGGTCTTTTCCGATACCTTGCCGGACTCATCAAACACATTGCCCGCGCCACCCAGGTAGGCTTCCGGCTGCTGCATGCACCACACGTCCAGGAACACCAGGGACTGGCGCAGGTGGTGGTTGGCGCCAAACCCGCCAATCGCACCCGGCGACACGCTGATGATCGCTCCCGGCTTGCCGCTCCAGGCACTTTGCCCGTAAGGGCGCGAACCCACGTCAATCGCATTTTTCAACGGGGCCGGCACGAACGGTTGTATTCCGGGGTCACGAACAGCACCGCGTCGGATGAGCTCACTTGCTTACGGAAAGTACTGTAGGCTGCCGGCGGTGAATCACCGTCGATGTCCTCGTTGTAGAGTGGCAAATCGCCGATTTCCACAATGTTCAACTGCAGATTGGCAGGGGCCAGTTCGGCCAACGCCAGGGCGACCTTGCGGTTGATCGACTGTTTTCTCAAGCTGCCAACCAGGACGGCAATCGTGTAGACCTTGCTCATTGAGGTTTCCCCGATGTCTGACTAAAGGAGCTTGTAGTTATAGAGACTTCGCGGCGGCTTCACCAGAGGGCTTTGAGATTCTCCTCGAGTGTTTGCCTTACAGCACACCGCGTAAGAAACGTCTTAACAAACCAACGAATAGTATTTTTTTTCCGTAGGCAAACTACCTCTCTTTATGACGGTCTACACCACCGTATATCGAGTGTTTATCTCCAGAGGTTCTAAACAGATGGCAGCAGTACTTGTCGGACAGTTCCATGCCAGAGACGCGGAAGGCCGTGTTTATTCAGTGCATGAGTTCCAGGAATCCAACCCGGCGCACGGCGACCTGGCTGGCTCGGCGCCCACCGTTACCTACAAGCTGGCCATTGGCGACCGTGTAGAAAAACTGGAAGGCGATGAGTTCAAACTGATTCAGTCGGGCACTATTCTTGTCCGCGAGTCGCAAACCACCCGCGCGTCATAAGCGCCCGCCTTAACGACCTGCTCAGTCCTGGCCATTGATGGCATTGACTGGGCCGGCGGGATCAAGGGCGACGGATCTCCGTCACTTCCATGCCCTGCTCGCCCTGTTTGAGCGTGACCATCAAGTGCCCCCGCTCGCCTTCTACGGCGTACATCGAGCGCGTATAGCCCGACTTGTCGTAGGCGGGATACGCCTGCACCTGCCTGACCAGCGTGATACCCAGCACCGCCCCCACCTGCTCGGCGACCTGTTCCTGGGAACCGATGAACGCTTCAAGCGCCTGGGTTTGCGGCGTGACTTCGTCTTGATTGCGCAAGAGATAAGCAGCCACACAGCCGACGGTCACCAGGACCACCAGTTGCTTGACCGTTACCCCGAGAAATATCGAGGGTAGACGCATGTGAGACCAGACCTGTTTTTGTTGTAAGTGCCGGCGAACCGGCATTGGTCGTTGATGATCGATGCGTCATTCTAGTGGGGTCGTGGCCGAACGCCAGAGCCGCAGGCGACCTGCGCAGTCTTTTTTGCGCACACGCCCCTGGGCCATTGAATCCCCACCGCACTGCACATAGACTCCGGCCATGCGTTTACGTCATATCGAAGTGATTCAGGCCATCTTGCAGACCGGACACCTCGGCACGGCCGCCGAATGGTTGCAACTTCCCGTGGGCGATGTGGACGCGGCGCTCCAGGAGGCGGAGTTGCAATTGGGCTTCATGCTGTTTGCCAGCGTTCGCGGGCGCTTGCAGGCGACGCGGGAAACCCTGGAGTTGCAGGCGGCAATCGCCCATGTGTATGAAGCACTGGAGCCGGCGCAACGCCTGGCCAGCCGCCTCAAACACCATCATGCCCCGACCTTGCGCGCCCTGTGCACCCCGCCCCTTGCCAATCAACTGTTGCCGCAGAGCATTGCCGTTCTGCGCCGACGCTTCCAGGACACGCCGTGCAACCTGTCGAGCCAGCCAACCCGAGAAATCGTCAGGAGCCTGCTGCTGCATGAGGCGGATGTCGGCTTGAGCCTGCATGACCCGGAACATCCGCAGATCCACAGCCGCGTGCTGGCCCAGGGCAAACTGCAATTGCTCGCCCCCCACGGTTGGCTGAAACCCAGGCAGAAGTACATCGCCTTGCAGGACCTGGCCGGCAATCGATGATCGGGCTCGAAGGCCAGGACCCACTGAGCCGCGCGCTGGATGCCAAACTGCAAGCCTTGCGCCCGCTGCCGGTGGTACAGACGCGGGTGCAGACCTACCAGATGATGCGCAGCATGGTCGAAGCGGGAGAAGGCCTGGCGATTGTCGACCCGTTTACCGCGTTCGGTGCGCGCGAGGCCGGGCTGGACGCCTGCCCGGTGTCACCGCCGTTGACGATCAGCCTGTATGCGCTGACGCTCAAGGAAGGCGTGGCTTCGCCGGCGTTGAATGCACTGTTGGACATCGTCACGCAAAAAGCTGAAAGCCTGTTGGCCGGTTAAGTCTTGTCGACGTCGGTTTTGAACAGCCGATACCAGAAAATCGCTACTTCGCGGGTCTGCGGATCGATGCCGCGATAGCGCAGGTGGTCAATGCCGCCCATTACATAGCCGCAACGCTCATATAAACGGCAGGCTCCCAGGTTATTGTTCTGGGTTTCGAGCATCATGCCCGGCAGGTTTTTCTTGCGACTCCAGAACTGCGCCACGTCCAGCAACGCCTTGGCCACACCGTGCCGGCGCGCGGGCAACACCACGGCCAACTCATCGACATGGGCAAAACCGTTCCAATTGGTGCTCACCACGACATGCCCCACCGGACGATCGTCCAGGTAGGCCATGAAGATCGCACTGTCTGGCGCATCGCGAAAACTGGCGAACTCCTCGGGATCGATCCGTAGCACTTGCGGTACGGCAAGATGCGATCCACAGGCCATTGATCGACCCGCTTCCCCATCTGCGGCTCACTGTAGGCGCTGACCTCGAAGCTGAAGTCATTGCCCCACACATAGGCGTCAAAGCCTTCGTCGGCGACCCGCACACTGAGCCCTGGGTACTTCGGGTTCATTACAGCTTGCATAAACATCCTTAACCTTTAATGCAATCGACGGTGTAACAACGACCACTGCCGTCGTCTTCGTGTTGCAATCCATGAACATCGGCGACAAATCCGGGGAAACTGCTATCGAACGTGCGGGCAAATGCCAGGTAATCGATGATCGACCGCGTCGACTCCGTAAAGCGCTCGCCCGGCATGATCAACGGAATACCCGGCGGATAAGGCACCAGCATCACGGCTGCGATGCGTCCTGGCAAGGCGTCAATGCAAACCGCTTCCACTTCACCCCGTACCAACTGGTCGTACGCGTCGGCCGGTTTCATCGCAATTTCGGGCAGTACGGTGTACATGCGCTTGAGGTGCCTGGCCGTGGCGTTACTGCGATAGCAACTGTGCAACTGGTCGCACAGATCGCGCAGGCCCAGGCCCTGATAGCGCACCGGACCTTGGGCAAACACCGACGGCAGACAACTGGCCAGGCTGGCATTGGCGTCATAGTTGCGCTTGAACTCCAACAGCTCGGTGAGCAAGGTACTCCATTTGCCTTTGGTGATGCCCATGGAAAACAGCACCAGGAAGGAATAGAGACCGGTCTTTTCCACCACCAGCCCACGTTCCCAGAGGAATTTGCTCACCACTGCGGCAGGTATCCCGCGCTCGCTCAAGGCACACCGGCGTTCAGGCCGGGCATCACCAGCGTCACTTTGATCGGGTCCAGCAGTACGTAATCTTCAGCAACATCACCAAAGCCGTGCCAGTCGTCCTGGGGATGCAACAGCCAATCCGCCGTGGCGACGCGGTCGATGCCGGCAACCGACGGCGGCTGCCAGATGGAAAACCACCAGTCCTCGGCGGCGATATGCTGGCGCAGATTGGCCAGGGCGCGGCGAAAGCTCAGGGCCTCATCGAACATTTCCTGCAGCAACGAGCGCCCGGCCGGGCCTTCCATCATGGCCGAGGCCACGTCCAGCGAGGCGATGATGCTGTATTGCGGCGAAGTGGAGATATGCATCATAAACGCTTCGTTGAAACGGTCACGGTCCAGCTGGCGGGCGCCGCCGTCCTGCACATGGATCATCGACGCCTGGCTGAACGCCGCCAACAGCTTGTGGGTGGAATGGGTGGTGAATACCAGCGGGCTGTCCGGGGTGCGCGAGGTGCCCATGCCGTAGCGCCCGGCGAAAAATTCGTGGAACGCCGCATAGGCATACCAGGCTTCGTCGAAGTGCAACACCTCGACACTGTTGCCCAATTGCTGCTTGATCAGCTCGGCGTTGTAGCACAGGCCGTCGTAGGTGGAGTTGGTGACCACCGCCAGCTTCACTTTCGGCGCACGCCCACGGGTCAGGGGGCTTGCATCGATCTTGGCGCGGATCGACTCGGGGCTGAACTCACTCAGGGGTATCGGGCCGATGATGCCCAGCTCGTTGCGTTCCGGGCACAGGTACAACGGAATGGCGCCGGTCATGATGATCGAGTGCAACACCGACTTGTGGCAGTTGCGGTCCACCAGCACCAGGTCATCGCGGCCAACCATCGAGTGCCAGACGATCTTGTTGGCGGTAGACGTGCCATTGATCACGAAGAAGGTGTGGTCGGCGCCGAAGTTGCGCGCAGCGCGGGCTTCAGCTTCGGCCAGAGGCCCGGTGTGGTCCAACAGCGACCCCAGTTCAGGCACCGATACGGATAAATCCGAACGCAGGGTGTTTTCCCCGAAGAACTGGTGAAACGCCTGCCCTACCGGGCTTTTTCGATACGCCACGCCGCCGCCATGGCCTGGGGTGTGCCAGGAATAATTGGAGTCGGCGGTGTGCTGCACCAGGGCCTTGAAGAATGGCGGTAGCAGGCCGTCAAGGTAGGTGCGTGCGGCGCGCGCCACTTGCCGGGCCAGAAACGGCACGGTGTCTTCGAACAGGTAAAGAATGCCGCGCAGTTGATTGAGTTCGCTCATGGCATCGGCCGGCGCGTTCTCCAGGGTGACTTGCTCGCCCAGGGCAAAGATCGGCAGGTTGGGCGCCCGCACCCGTGCCAGGCGGATCAACTCGACCATGTTTTGCAGCAGGTGGGTATTTTCGCCCGCGCCTTCGGCGGCGATCAACATGCAGGCCAGGCCGTGATGGGTGGAAGCGACCAACCGGCCTTCGGCGTAGTCCACCGCGGAAAAGATACTGAAGCCCTCTTGCTCCAGCTCCCGGGCGATACCTCGGACCCGGTCGCCGGCCACCGTGTCGGCCTTGATGTCGCGATGCACGATAAGAACAGGAAACTTCAGGTCTTTGTACATGAGGGCAGGTAGTCCTTGGGGCTATGCACTCAAGGGTAGAAGCTGGGAGCGGATGTGGCGAATGAAGATTTCATCGGCAATGGAGATCGACTGTGGGAGGGGCGGTGCGACGATTCGACTTGCTCCCGATGGCGGTGTGTCAGTCACAGCTGTTTCAACTGACACTCCCACACTTTGATTGGATTCCAACCAGGATTACTGCTGGGTCAGTTGGGTCCACAACGCCGGCGCGCCCGCCGATTTGGCAATCGCTTCCAGCCGTGCCGCATGCTCGGCCATATCCTGCTCGCTGGCGCGAATGATGGTGGTCGGCTTGCGATCAGCCGGCAGGCGGCGGATTTCCGAAGGGCGGTTGCCCGAACCTTCCGCCGAACCGCTACCGTCGGACGCATTACCGGCCAGGGACAGGCTGGTCTGCCCGCCGGTCATGGTCAGGTAAACGTCGGCGAGAATCTCGGAGTCGAGCAAGGCGCCGTGGAGTTCACGGCCGGAGTTGTCGACGCCATACCGCTTGCACAAGGCATCCAGGCTGTTGCGCTGGCCCGGGTGACGCTCACGCGCCATCATCAAGGTATCGAGGATCGAGCAGTGCCTGGAGATGTCCGCGCGATCGGTCTGCCCCATCAGGGCAAATTCGTTATTGATGAAACCGACGTCGAACGCCGCATTATGAATGATCAGTTGGGCGCCGTTGATGAATTCGAAAAACTCATCAGCCACTTCGGCGAAACGCGGCTTGCCCTTGAGGAACTCGTCGGTGATGCCGTGGACGCCGATCGCACCTTCGTCACTGTCGCGGTCCGGTTGCAGGTAGACGTGGAAGTGACGTCCGGTAAGGCGGCGACCCATGAGTTCGACACAGCCGATTTCAATGATCCGGTGGCCGTCGGTCACGGCATGCCGGTGGTTTCGGTATCGAGTACAACAGATCGGATGGCCATCAGGGTTCAGCTCTCAACGGTGTCTTTCAAAGGGCGCGATATTACCACGTGATTCGGCATCAGCTCTGCTTGTAGCCGCGCACTTCATCCACACCACGGTTGGCGAGCTGGTCGGCGCGCTCGTTGCCGGGATGGCCGATGTGGCCGCGCACCCATTTCCAGGTGATGTCGTGGCGATTGCATTGCTCATCGAGCAATTGCCACAGGTCGGCATTCTTGACCGGCTCCTTGGACGCGGTTTTCCAGCCGCGTTTCTTCCAGTTGACCATCCACTCATTGATACCCTTCATCACGTATTGCGAGTCGGTCACCAGCAGCACGTTGCAGCGACGCTTGAGTTCTTCCAGGCCGCGAATGGCGCCCATCAGCTCCATGCGGTTGTTGGTGGTGTTGGCTTCGCCGCCCCACAGTTCCTTCTCGACGCCCTTGCACACCAGCAAGCGCCCCAGCCGCCGGGGCCCGGGTTGCCCTTGCAGGCGCCATCGGTGAAGAGTTCAACGCTATCGGTCATCGGTTACATCCATCAAAACAGGCGGGTCTGAAAATAAAAAGAGCTATTACGGCTGGCTTTGCTTGCGGTTGACCTTGGCCATCGGCATCGGCACCAGCTTGCCCATGGGTTGGCGCGCGACCTGGCGCACCGGCCGCAGCCCGACCACGATCTTGCGCGCCACCAATAGATAGAAGCCGCCGCCCGACAACTGCCAGGCGCCTGCACGGCGCTCCCAGCCGGCCAGGCGGCCCTGCCACGTGGTCGAGGCAAGCGGCGGACGATAGCACCCGAAGCGGCGTTTCTCCAGTGCGAAGCCCAGCAGGTTCAACCAGTCCGCTACCCGCGACGGCGCGATGCAGCGCGCCTGGCGCAGGCCATCATGGGCGAACACATGGCGCAGACCCCATGTGCTCCAGGGGTTGATGCCGACAATCAGCAAATGGCCACCCGGACGTACGCTGCTCGCCGCTTCGCGCAGCAAACCGTGGGGCGACAGGCAGAAATCCAGGCCATGTTGCAACACCACCACATCGGCGGCGTGCTCGCTCAAGGGCCAGGCCTGCTCCTCGCAGACAATCTCCACACCCGGCAACGGTGCGCCCAGGCGCACATTGCGTTGCACCTGGGGCGCAGGCGGCGGCGTCTGCGCGGAGGGGCCGTAATGCACCAGGTAACCACCAAAGAACCGGCCCAGCTCGTCTTCGAGCATGTGCCGTTCCTCTTCCAGCAAAAATTGCCCGATCGGCCCGGACAACCATTCACGGGCTGCGCCGATCAGCGCCAGCCACTCAGGATCGGCCTGGGCGAACGCTTTATCAGTCATTGCATTCTCCAACTCGCCTAGACGTTCTAAGATGCACCAATGTGTTCAGCTTGGCGAATCGAAGAATGATACAGATCAGTGCCCTGCCCGCCTTCACCGATAACTACATCTGGTTGTTACAGGACCCGAAGACCCAACGCTGCGCCGTGGTCGACCCCGGCGATGCCGCACCGGTACTGGCCTGGCTCGAGCAAAACCCTGGATGGACCCTCAGCGACATCCTGGTCACTCACCATCACCACGACCACGTGGGCGGCGTCGAACAACTGAAAAACATTACCGGCGCCAAGGTCTACGGCCCGGCCAATGAAAAGATTCCCGCGCGGGACGTCGCCTTGCACGACCATGATCGCATCACGGTGCTGGGCTGGGATTTCGACGTGCATAGCGTACCCGGCCACACCCTGGGACATATCGCCTTCTATCACCCGGGCGTGCTGTTCTGTGGCGATACCTTGTTCGCCGCCGGCTGCGGTCGCCTGTTCGAAGGCACGCCGGAACAGATGCATGCCTCGCTGACGCGCCTGGCCGCCTTGCCCGCCGACACCTTGGTGTACTGCACCCACGAATACACACAAAGCAATCTCAAATTTGCCCAGACGGTGGAACCGCACAATGCCGATATTGCCGAACGGGTGGAAAACGTCCGCCAACTCAGGGCCCGAGACGAGATGACGTTACCGTCCAACCTGGCCCTGGAATTGCGCACCAACCCCTTTTTACGCACCACTGAAACATCCGTTAAACAAAAAGCGGACGAACGGAATGGCCACGATAACCGCGCTGGGGCCGAGGTGTTTGCTAGCTTGAGGGCCTGGAAAGATAAGTTCTAACGGGACGCAATCTGATACGTAATTTCTGAATGGTTGACCGGAACCGAAGCGCTTTCTAGAATCGCCCGACATTTTTGCCCGGAACTTACTTCCAGCCAATGTCGTCACCTATTCGTAAATCCAACCATTCAGACGCATTGACCCGCCTGGCTCAAGCCGTGGCGGTGGGTGTCTGCGCAACGCTGGCGGGCTGCCAATCGACAAATTTCGCTGCACAATCCACCGTGCAACCCAAACCGAATCTTGCCGCCAAGATCAAGCAAAAACCCATCTGGCTCTCAGAGAAGCCCAGCCCCGAAGTGCCCCAGGATGTCTGGGAACGCATGCGCCGGGGCTTTCAACTGCAGGACAATCTCGGCGTCAACCCGCGCATCGAGCAACAGCGCCTGTGGTTCGCCAGCAACCCATCGTTCCTGGAGAACGCCGGGGAGCGCGGCAGCCTCTACATTCATTACATCGTCGAACGCCTTGAAGAACGCAACATGCCCCTGGAGCTGGCGCTGCTGCCAGTGATTGAAAGTGCCTACAACCCCATGGCCTATTCGCGCAGCGATGCGGTCGCCTGTGGCAATTCATCCCCTCCACCGGGCGCTACTTCAACCTGCGCCAGACCCGCGCCTATGACGGCCGTCGCGACATCACCGCCTCCACCACCGCCGCCCTGGACTACCTGACCCGTCTGCACGATATGTTCAACGGCGACTGGCTGCTGGCGCTGGCCGCCTATAACGCGGGCGAAGGCACCGTGAGCCGAGCCATCGAGCGCAACGAAAAGCTCGGCCTGCCCACCGACTACTGGAACCTGCCGCTGCCCCAGGAAACCAAGGACTACGTGCCCAAGTTCCTGGCACTGTCCCAGGTGGTGCTGGCTCCCGAGGCCTACGGTGTCAACCTGAACCCGATTGCCAACACGCCCTATTTCGAAGTGGTGGAAGTCAAGCAAAGCATGGACCTGTCACGGGTCGCCGCGTTGGCGGAAATCGACGAAGACGAACTGTTCCAGCTCAACCCGGCCCTGAAGCAACGTACCACCTTGGATGGCCCCCAACATCTGTTGGTACCGAGCTCCAAGGCGCAATTGCTCACCAGCACCCTTTCGACGATGAAGCCTGAAGAATTGCTGGCAATGCGCCCTAAAAAACAGGTGTTCGACGAAGTCGAGACTCCACGGGTGGCCGGGCGTACCCGCAGCTACAAGGTGCGCAGCGGCGACAACCTCACGCTGATCGCCAAGGCCAACAAGGTCGACGTGCACGACCTGCAGCGCTGGAACCAGCTCAACGGCCAGGCACTCAAGGTCGGCCAGACCCTGGTGATGCAGGACACGCGCAAGGTAGCCGCCTCCAAACCCGTGCAATACAAGGTCAAGAAAGGCGATTCGCTGTATATCGTCGCCAAGCGTTTCAACGTAGAGATGCAACATCTCAAGCGTTGGAACCCGCGTACCGGCCAGGCGTTGAAGCCGGGGCAGATGCTGGTGGTTTCCGGGCCGCGCTAAGACTTCAAACATAAAGGCAAAGCTTGCATGTGGCGAGGGAACTTGCTCCCGCTGGGCTGCGCGGCAGCCCCAAAACGGGCACCCAGGAGGTAACTGGCTTACCTCATGATATTGGGAGCGCTCCGCGCTCCAGCGGGAGCAGGTTCCCTCGCCACCGCAAGTTCCCTCCCACATTGGATCTACATCATCCCAACTGGCTTTTTCCAACCGGAACAAGCTGTTACTGTACCGATCATAAAGCCCAAGCCGCCTGGATCGGATCTCTGACTTGAAGCGTCCCCTCCTTCTACTAATAAGTCTGGCCTTGAGCTTTTGCGCGAACGCGACGATAACCGAGAGCCATGGTTATACGCAGTTCGGCGTGCTCAAGTACCCGGCCAAATTCACCCATTTCGATTGGGTCAACCCTGCAGCGCCGAAAGGCGGCACGTTGCGGGTCATGGCATTTGGCACCTTCGATACGCTCAACCCCTACACCTTCAAGGCTCGAGCCCGGTTTCCACCCCCAATTTCCTGCAGTACGGCGTCAATGAGCTGAACGAACCGTTGATGGTCGGCACCGGCCAGTACGCACCATCCGGCGATGAGCCAACCTCCAGCTATGGGCTGATCGCCCAGTCGGTGGAATACAGCGAGGACCGCAGCTGGGTGGTGTTCAACCTGCGCCCGCAGGCACGTTTTCACGATGGCAAGCCGATCACCGCCGACGACGTGGCGTTTTCCTACCGCACCCTGCTGACTGAAGGCCACCCGCAGTACCGCACCAACCTGCAAGAAGTCGCGCGGGTGGATGTGCTCGACCCTCACCGCATCCGCTTTGTGTTCAAGCGCGCCGGCAACCCGTTGCTGATCCTGCGCCTGGGCGAGTTGCCGGTGTTGCCTCAGCACTATTGGAAGAACCGCGATTTCAAGGCCACCACCTTTGAACCACCGCTGGGCAGCGGGCCGTACCGCATCAGCAAGGTCACCCCGGGCCGGCAACTGGTGTTCGAACGGGTCAAGGATTATTGGGGCAAGGACCTTCCGGTCAACCAGGGTTTCTATAACTACGACAAGGTCGAAGTGGAGTTCTATCGCGACAGCGACGTGGCTTTCGAAGCCTTCAAGGCCGGCGAGTTCGACATCTACATCGAACACCAGGCCAAGAACTGGGCCAATGGCTACAACTTCCCGGCGGTGAACCGCGGCGAAGTGATCAAGGCGCAGATCGCGCACCAGATCCCGACTCAGAGCCAGGGCCTGTTCATGAACACGCGGCGGCCGACGTTCAGCCAGACCAAAGTGCGCGAAGCCCTGGGGCTGATGTTCGACTTCGAGTGGACCAACCGCACCCTGTTCAGCAACGCCTATAAACGTACCTTGAGCTACTACCCCAACAGTGAATTCTCGGCGACCGGCCTGCCGGTGGGCCACGAATGGCTGATGCTCTCGCCCTACCGTGAGCAGTTGCCGGCCAACCTGTTCACCCAGCCGTTCAGCCTGCCGCAGACCGACGGACGCGGCATCCCCCGCGACACCATGCGTCGCGCGCTGGCGCTGCTCGGCGATGCCGGCTGGAAGCTGTCCGGCCAACGCCTGCTCAACAAGGACGGCCAACCGCTGCGCCTGGAGATATTGCTGGTCAACCCGAACCTGGAGCGCATCCTGCAGCCCTATGTCGAGAACCTGATCAGTATCGGCATCGACGCACGCCTGCGCACCGTCGACCGCGCCCAGTACAAGCAACGCCTGGATCAGTTCGACTTCGACATGATCCTGATGACCCTCAACCAGACCTTGAGCCCCGGCCTTGAGCAGTGGCAGTACTTTCATTCCAGCCAGGCCGCGATCAAGGGCAGCAAGAACTACGCAGGCATCGCCAACCCCATCGTCGACCACCTGCTGGAACAACTGCTGGCGGCGCAGACCCGCGAAGAACAACTGGCCGCCGGCGCGCCCTGGACCGGGTGCTGCTGTGGCAGCACTACAGCATTCCCAACTGGTACCTCAACTATCATCGCTTGGCGTACCGCAACCGGTTCGCCTTTGTCGCCACGCCGCCCTACAGCCTGGGCCTGAGCGCATGGTGGCTGAAAGCTTCGGAGAAAGCCCAATGATGTATTTGCGCAACGCTCTGATCAGCACCTTTTTACTCTGCGGCGCAGCCCAAGCGGCGCCGCAACACGCGCTGACGCTGTACAACGAACCGCCCAAATACCCGGCCAATTTCAAGCACACCGATTACGTCAACCCGGACGCCCCCAAGGGCGGGACGTTTCGCGAATCGAGCCTGGCCGGCTTCGACAGCTTCAACCCGTTTATCAGCAAAGGTGTCCCCGCCGACAATATCGGCCTGATCTACGACACCCTGGCGACCCAAAGCCTGGACGAACCCTTCACCGAATACGGCCTGGTGGCCGGCAAGATCGAAAAAGCCCCGGACAACAGTTGGGTACGCTTTTATCTGCGCCCCGAGGCGCGCTTCCACGACGGCCATCCCATGCGCGCCGACGACGTGGTGTTCAGCTTCCAGACCTTGATCAAGGACGGCACCCCGCTCTACCGCACCTATTACGCGGATATCGACGAAGTGATCGCCGAAGACCCGTTGCGAGTGCTGTT
Source organism: Pseudomonas lactucae (assembly GCF_016937615.1). Lineage (GTDB taxonomy): Bacteria > Pseudomonadota > Gammaproteobacteria > Pseudomonadales > Pseudomonadaceae > Aquipseudomonas > Aquipseudomonas lactucae. Next base: position 47,577 of record NZ_JAFHKI010000063.1, read on the forward strand.
CAAGTTCAAGCGCACCAATAACCGCGAACTGCCGCTGATCCTCGGCCAATTACCGGTGCTGCCTAAACATTGGTGGGCCACACGCGACTTCACCAAGGGCAACCTGGAATTCCCCCTCGGCAGCGGCCCCTACAAAGTGGCGCAGGTCAACGCCGGGCGCTCGGTGCGCTACGAGCGAGTCAAAGATTATTGGGGCAAAGACCTGCCGATCAACAAGGGCCTGTACAATTTCGACCAGCGCATCACTGACTACTATCGCGATGCGACGGTGGCCCTGGAAGCGCTCAAGGCCGGACAGTTCGACTACTGGGCCGAATTCAGTGCGAAGAACTGGGCCAACGCCTACAACGTGCCCGCCGTTGCGCAAGGCCGGCTGATCAAGGAAGAGATCCCCAACGGCAACCCCACCGGCATGCAGGGCTTCGTGTTCAACACGCGCAAGCCCATGTTCCAGGACGTGCGTGTGCGCAAGGCCATCAGCCTGTTGCTGGATTTCGAGTGGAGTAACAAGCAGCTGTTCAACGGTGCCTACACCCGTACCCGCAGCTACTTCGAAAACTCCGACATGGCCGCCACCGGCTTGCCCGGCCCCGACGAGCTGAAAATTCTCGAACCGCTGCGCGACAAGATCCCGCCCCAGGTGTTTACCGAAGCCTTCGAGCCGGCCAAGACCGACGGCAGCGGCATGATCCGCGCCCAGCAGCGCGAGGCGTACCAGTTGCTGCAGGAAGCCGGCTGGAAAATCGTCGACGACAAAATGGTCGACACCACCGGCAAACCGGTGACCGTCGAATTCCTGCTCGCCCAGACCGAGTTCGAGCGCATCCTGCTGCCGTTCAAACGCAACCTCGCCGACCTGGGCATCGACCTGGTGATTCGCCGGGTAGACGTCTCGCAATTCGTCACCCGCCTACGGTCGCGGGATTTCGACATGCTCGTGGGCAGCTTTCCACAATCTTCGTCGCCGGGTAACGAACAGCGCGAATTCTGGAAATCCACCAGCGCCGACAAACCTGGCAGCCGCAATTACATGGGTCTCAAAGACCCGGCCGTCGATCAGCTGGTGGAACAGTTGATCGATTCAGACACCCGCGCCAGCCTGATCGCCCATGCCAGGGCCCTGGACCGCGTGCTGCAATTTGGCTACTACGTGATCCCCAACTGGCATATCAAGACTTTCCGCGTGGCTTACTGGAACAACCTCGGTCATCCAAAGGTGTCACCGCTGTATGACGTCGGCATCTCCACCTGGTGGAGCAAGCCCAACGTGCCGCCGGCAATGGCCCCAGCCCCCCAAACGAGCGCCGACACGGCGAGCGGAGGCGATTAAATGCTGGCTTATATTCTTCGCCGCCTGTTATTGATCATCCCCACGTTGTTCGGAATTTTGCTGATCAACTTCATCATCATCCAGGCGCCCCCGGTGGCCCGGTGGAGCAAATGATCGCCAAGCTCGAAGGCTTTGACGGCGCCACCAGCCGCATCGCCGGTGGCGGTGCCGAAGTGGCGGTGGCCGGCTCCAGCTACCGTGGCGCCCAGGGCCTGGACCCGGCGCTGATCAAGGAAATCGAGAAGATGTACGGCTTCGACAAGTCGGCGCCGGAACGTTTGTGGATCATGGTCAAGAATTACGCCCGGTTGGATTTCGGCGACAGTTTCTTCCGCGACGCCAAGGTCATCGACCTGATCAAGGAAAAGATGCCGGTGTCCATCTCCCTTGGGTTATGGAGCACGCTGATCATGTACCTGGTGTCGATCCCGCTCGGGATCGCCAAAGCCACGCGACACGGCAGCCACTTCGACGTGTGGACCAGTTCGGCGATCATCGTCGGCTACGCGATCCCGGCGTTCCTGTTCGCCATCCTGCTGATCGTGGTGTTTGCCGGCGGCAGTTATTTCGATTGGTTCCCACTGCGCGGGCTCACTTCGAATAACTTCGACGAGCTGAGCTGGGGCGGCAAGATCCTCGACTACTTCTGGCACCTGGCGTTGCCCATCACCGCGCTGGTGATCGGTAACTTCGCGACCATGACGCTGCTGACCAAAAACAGCTTTCTCGACGAGATCAACAAGCAGTACGTGGTCACCGCCAGGGCCAAGGGCCTGACCAACCACCGCGTGCTGTACGGGCATGTGTTCCGCAACGCCATGCTGTTGGTGATCGCCGGTTTCCCCTCGGCCTTTATCGGTATCTTCTTCACCGGCTCCTTGCTGGTGGAAGTGATCTTCTCTCTCGACGGCCTGGGCCTGATGAGCTTTGAAGCGGCGATCAACCGCGATTACCCGGTGGTGTTCGGCACGCTGTTCATCTTCACGCTGCTGGGGTTGATCGTGAAACTGATCGGCGACCTCACCTATACCCTGGTCGATCCGCGCATCGACTTCGCCAGCCGGGAGCATTGAGATGAACCTGTCCCCCCTCAATCGCCGCCGGTTCGAGCGGTTCAAGACCAACAAGCGCGGCTGGTGGTCGCTGTGGCTGTTCCTGATCCTGTTCGTGCTCAGCCTGGGCGCGGAGCTGATCGCCAACGACAAACCGCTGGCCGTGCACTATGACGGCGGCTGGTACTTCCCGGCGCTCAAGCGCTATCCGGAAACCACCTTTGGCGGCGAATTCCCCTTGGAGGCCAACTACAAGAGCCCGTATATCCGCGAACTGCTCAAGGCCAAGGACGCCTGGACCCTGTGGGCGCCGATCCCGTTCAGCTACCAGAGCATCAACTACGACCTGCGAGTACCGGCCCCGGCGCCGCCTTCGAGCGTCAACCTGCTGGGCACCGATGACCAGGGCCGCGATGTGCTGGCCCGGGTGATCTACGGCTTTCGCGTGTCGGTGCTGTTTGCCCTGACCTTGACCGTGCTCAGCTCGATCATCGGCGTGATCGCCGGAGCCTTGCAGGGTTTCTATGGCGGGTGGGTCGACCTCGCCGGGCAACGCTTTTTGGAAATCTGGTCCGGGCTGCCGGTGCTGTACCTGCTGATCATCCTCGCCAGTTTCGTGCAGCCCAACTTCTGGTGGCTGCTGGGAATCATGCTGTTGTTCTCGTGGATGAGCCTGGTGGATGTGGTGCGCGCCGAGTTCCTGCGTGGGCGCAACCTTGAATACGTGCGCGCGGCCAGGGCGCTGGGGATGCGGAACGGCGCGATCATGTTCCGCCATATTCTGCCCAACGCCATGGTCTCGACCATGACCTTCATGCCGTTCATTCTCACCGGCGCCATCGGCACCCTCACCGCCCTGGACTTCCTCGGCTTCGGCTTGCCCGCCGGCTCACCGTCGCTGGGCGAACTGGTGGCCCAAGGCAAATCCAACCTGCAGGCGCCGTGGCTGGGCATGAGCGCGTTTGCCGTGCTGGCGATCATGTTGAGTTTGCTGGTGTTTATCGGCGAGTCCGCTCGCGATGCCTTCGACCCGAGGAAATGAGATGAATCAGGACAATCTGATCGAAATCCGCGACCTCAGCGTCGAGTTCGTGACCGGCGAGCATCACCACCGCGTGGTCAATAACGTCAGCTTCGATATCAAGCGCGGCGAAACCCTGGCCCTGGTCGGCGAAAGCGGCTCGGGCAAGTCGGTGACCGCGCACTCGATCCTGCGCCTGCTGCCCTACCCGCTGGCGCGCCACCCCAGCGGCACCATCAACTACGCCGAGCGAGACCTGCTGACCCTCAAGGAAAAGCCCCTGCGGCACATTCGTGGCAACCGCATCGCGATGATCTTCCAGGAGCCGATGACCTCGCTGAATCCGCTGCATTGCATCGAGAAACAGATCAACGAAGTGCTTGGCCTGCACAAGGGACTTACCGGCAAGGTCGCCACCCGGCGTACCCTGGAGTTGCTGGAACTGGTGGGCATTCCCGAACCGCACAAGCGCCTCAAGGCCTTGCCCCACGAACTGTCCGGCGCCAGCGCCAGCGCGTAATGATTGCCATGGCGTTGGCCAACGAACCGGAGCTGTTGATCGCCGACGAACCGACCACCGCCCTCGACGTGACCGTGCAGTTGAAGATCCTGGAATTGCTCAAAGAGTTGCAGGCACGGCTGGGCATGGCGTTGCTGCTGATCAGCCATGACCTGAACCTGGTGCGGCGTATCGCCCATCGCGTGTGCGTGATGCAGCAAGGATGCATCGTTGAACAGGCCGACTGCGAGACGTTGTTCCAGTCGCCGCAACACCCCTACACCCAGGAACTGCTGGGGGCTGAACCCAGCGGTGGGCCGGCCGGTAACACCGTTGGCCCGCCCTTGCTGGAAGTCGAGGACCTTAAGGTGTGGTTCCCGATCAAGAAGGGCTTTTTGCGCCACACCGTCGATTACGTCAAGGCGGTGGATGGCATCAACTTCAGCCTGCCGCAGGGGCAAACACTGGGCATCGTCGGCGAAAGCGGCTCGGGCAAATCCACCCTGGGCCTGGCGATCCTGCGTCTGATCGGCAGCCAGGGCGGCATTCGCTTCGAAGGCCAGCAACTGGACAAGCTGACCCAGCAGCAGGTGCGCCCGCTGCGCCGAGAAATGCAGGTGGTGTTCCAGGACCCGTTCGGCAGTTTGAGCCCACGCATGTGCGTCAGTGAGATCGTCGGCGAAGGCTTGCGCATCCATAAGATGGGCACGCCCGCCGAGCAGGAAGCGGCGATTATCGCAGCCCTCAAGGAAGTCGGCCTCGACCCGCAGTCGCGACACCGCTACCCCCACGAGTTTTCCGGCGGCCAGCGCCAGCGCATCGCCATCGCACGCGCCCTGGTCGTCAAGCCGCGCCTGATCCTGCTGGACGAACCCACCTCGCGCTGGACCGCACGGTCCAACGCCAAGTGGTGGAACTGCTACGCAGCCTGCAGGCCAAGTACAACCTGACCTACCTGTTTATCAGCCATGACTTGGCGGTGGTGAAGGCACTGAGTCACCAGTTGATGGTGGTCAAGCACGGGCAAGTAGTGGAACAAGGTGATGCGCGGGCGATTTTTGCTGACCCGCAGCATGCGTATACGCGGCAATTGTTGGAGGCGGCGTTCCTCGTCCCGGCCTGATGCATGGCCCACTAAATCGCCGACGCGACGTAGCACACCGCGCTGAAGCTTGAACAATCGCCGGTTTTGTATAAGGCTGCTCCCCGACGCATTCAATCACCGCCTGGGAGCGCCTGCCCATGACCGCCGCTACCGCACCGCTGTTCTGGCGCGACCCCGCGTTGCCCTTTATCGAATCACGAACCATCGCCGACGGGCGCAAGGTCACTTACACCCGGCACGCCCATGAGCACTTTTCCCTCGGTGCAATCACGGCCGGGCGCAGCTATTACCACTACGGCGACGAGACCTTCCAGATCAGCGCCGGCACCGTGGTGTTGATGAACCCTGGCGATGTGCACGCCTGCAATCCCATCGAAAACGAGCCGTGGTCCTACCACATGCTCTACCTCGACACGCACTGGCTGACCGACTTGCAGCACCAGTTGGGCTTCAGCACCGACCAGGGTTATCGCCCGTTCAACACGCCGTACACCCACGACACGGTGCTGTACAGCGGCCTGCTGGCGTTGTACCGATTGCTGCTCGACGAAGATGCCGAACTGCTGCAAAAACAAAGCGCGCTGGTGAGTTATTTCAGTGAAGTCCAACAACGGCTCAACCCCGCCAACACCCCTGTGCGCGAGGTCAACCACAAGCTGGAGCGGGCGGCGGACTACATCCGCGAACACTGCACCCAGGCGCTGAAACTGGAAGACATCTGCCTGGCGGCCGAGCTGTCGCCGTCCTATCTGATTCGTGCGTTCAAGCAGTATTACGGGCTCACGCCCCATGCCTTTCTGGTCAACCAGCGTATCCAGTTCGCCCGCACGCAATTGCGCAATGGCGAATTGATTGCCGAGGTCGCCCTCGCCGCCGGTTTCGCCGACCAGGCGCATTTCCAGCGGGCGTTCAAATTACATTTTGCCGCCACGCCAGGGCAGTACCGCGACCGGCTCAAGCCATCAGCAAATAACCCACACTGGCCACCAGCAACGCGGCCATTGAGCGGTTGAACACGCGCACGCCCCGGGGGTTGCCCAAGTAGCGGCGCAAAAAGGTGCCGGCATAGGCCCAGCACGCCACCGACAGGTAGCAGATCACCAGGTAGAGGCTCGCAAACAGCCACACCTGCCGGGCATCGCCATCGGCCACAAACAAGCCCATCCCCGCCACACACGCCAGCCATGCCTTGGGGTTGAGCCACTGCATGATCGCCCCGTAGAGCATCGACGGCGCGCTGGCGCTACCCTCGGCGTCCAGCCGGCCGTCATCCGTCGCCAGTTTCCAGGCCATGTACAGCAAAAAAGCCACCCCGCCCCATTGGATCAACTGGGTCAGTATCGGCCACCGCAGCAGCACCTCATGCAAACCCAGGCCGATCAGCACCAGCAACACCGTGAAACCAACCGCCGCGCCGAACACATGCTTCTGGCTGGCGACAAAACCGAAGCGCGCGCCTGAACTCAATGCCACCACATTGACCGGTCCGGGGGTAATGGAGGTGGCCAGGGCGAAGGCGGCCATGGAAAGGATCAAGCTCATTGCGGTTACCTTTTATGAGAATGCATAAAGAGGCACCACGGTATAAGGCCCGACCAAAACGGTATTGAACAAAATCACCCTGGGCCGTTGATCAACGAAAAGTGCGCACGCTTGCCGCTGATGCTGCGAAGGCCATCAGGGCGGCTGGAGCCTGGGCAAGGTGACCCTGGCGCAATTGACCGAAGATTTTGACGAACGCTACCGTGTCGCCATGCTGCCTTAACGCTGCGCAGGGATGCGAATGTCACCGTCGCGGCATTGGCTTTTGACACTGCGCGGGCAGCCGGCGAAGGCCAGGTCCTTGGTCAGGCACACGCGTACCTCCGACAGCACGTTGCCTTTGCAGATCACCGCCAGCCCGTGGCTGCCCAGGCGTGGGTTGCTCTCGCGAAACAACGCCTCGATCTCACGGGCCGGCAACGATGCGGGCGTATTGAACGGCTGCAGCTGCGATGGGATGACCACCACACCCAGCGCTGCATCGGTTTTTTCCAGGTACACCAGCGGCGCAAGCCCGCTGCAGGTGCCATGTTTGGCCCATTCGTGCTTGAGCAATGCACGCGTCGGAAACAGTGTGGCGCCCTTGTCCATCTCTTCACGCGTCAGGCGCGACTGCACATCGCAGGAAGCCGGCCACCCTCCCCGCGCGTATTGCGGCCACAAACCGTGCAGCACGAAGCCATAGCCCTTGCCCGAACATTGTTCGTTGTCCGGATGCGTCAGGCAAAACGTCGGCGACCACGCCAGCGACAACACGTAGAAATCAAACGCCCCAGGCGTCCCCTGGCTACGCGGTGCCGCCATTGCGCTGGTGGCGATGACCAGCCACAACGCTATCGCGTATTTCATCCGTCTATTCCTTGGAAAAGTGAGTTGCGCCCAATCTGACACGACTACCCAGGATAATTGGGGTTACGTTGCAGCACCTTGTCCAGGATCCGATCGGTCTTCAGCGCCTCGATCGCCAGCGAAGGATGCTCGGATTCGCCACGAATATGTGCGTTCATCGCCACCACGTGGTGCCACTGGATATGCGCGTGACACGGCACTTCCAGCACTTCGCTGACCTCGCCTTCAAGGCGCAGGGGCTGGTCTTCGAAGACTGCAAACGTTATGCGACCCGTGCTGCCGATCAGCTCGACCTTGTCCTCGCGCCGGTCCGCGACAAAGTTCCAGCAGCCCATGCCCAAGGCTCCCGAACCGAAGGTCCAGCACGCCGTCACCGCGTCTTCAGCCGCATAACGCCCGGCCTGGTGCGCAGTGAAACCTGAGACTTCGATGATATCCCCGGCCAGATACTGGAACAGGTCAAAGCCATGGCTGGCCAGATCGGCAAAGTAACCACCGCCGGCGACCAGCGGGTCGGTGCGCCAGTTGGCCGCGCTGGCGTCCTCGGCACCCGGCGGCTTGCAGAAGGCCCAGGTAAGGTGACGCAACTCGCCGATGCGCCCGTCCCTCAGCCACTCGCGCACCTGTTGGAAGCGCGGCAACGAACGCCGGTAGTAGGAAACAAACAGGTGCAACCCGGCGCGCTCAAAGGTGCGCTGCATCAAGGCACTCTGCTCGGCATTCAATGCCATGGGCTTCTCGACACAGCAATGTTTGCCCGCCGCCGCGACCATCAGGCTGTACTCCAGGTGGCTGTCGGGCGGTGTGGCGATGTACACCGCGTCCACTTCGGGGTCGTTGATCAACGCCTGGGCGTCGGTATAGAAACGCGCGATGCCATGCCGTGCCGCATAATCGCGCACCGCCGCCTCGCGACGCCCCATCACCGCCACCAGCGCCGAACCTGGCGCTTTATAGAAAGCGGGTCCACTCTTCAACTCAGTGACACTGCCACAGCCGATCATGCCCCAGCGTATGGTGTTCATCCTTTGTCCTCGTGCTTTTTCATCAGTCGGGCAGTATCCACGTACCCACGGCCGCGCGCCATAACCACTTAGCATGACAATTGCATTACACTTTTGTGACATTCATCCCGCCGCGGGAGCACAAACGATGAAAATCAGGGCAACGGTCATTTGCGAGCACGAGGGGCACATCCTTTTCGTGCGCAAGGCCCGATCAAAATGGGCTTTGCCGGGCGGCAAGGTCGAACGCGACGAACGCCCGGTGGGCGCCGCCGAACGCGAGCTGGAGGAAGAAACCGGATTGAACGTGGACGGGCTGCTCTACCTGCAGGAGCTCAAGGCGCGCGACACGCTGCACCATGTATTCGAAGCGTCGGTCGTGAATGTCGACGAGGCGCGCCCTTGCAATGAGATCGTCGATTGCCAGTGGTACGCCTATGAGGCCCTGGACCAATTGGACACCACCGACGCCACCCGGCATATCGTCAGGTCCTTTCTACGGCGCCTTTAGCTCTGCCCTCGCCCGTCCCTCTGGTTTCGCCCCTTCGTTTTCTGCCGTTCGTCACGGCTTATTCATCGCCGACGCGATGGGCACGTTCCGCTCCCCGTAAATACAAGGCCTCCACCAGCTTTTGCCGCTCATCTCGTGGTAACTCACTGGCAAACTGCGCCAACGTCGTGTCCACCAGCGCCCTGAGCGCCGTGTCGGCTTCCCGCGCCTTCGCCAGTTCGGCCACCAGTACATCGCGATCCAGCGTGGGCGCTTGCAGTTGCTTGATCACCCCCATGCGTGCCTCGCGGCCAGCCAACACCAGTGGCTGGCTGTCGGCGCGATTGTGGCGCAGCAGCTGACGTAATTCCTTGCGCCGTTCCGGCGACAACTTGACCATGGCCTGACGCAGGCCGTGCTGGTTGACCATGGCTTCAGCCGGTGTAGCCCGGGCCATCCAATGATAAAGCCCACCGCCTACCCCACCGATCAAAAACACGTTGAGCAGTACCGAGACAAGCAACCACGGTTTTAGGGATCTGGGGGTCATTGCTCGGTTTCCTCGGCGTTGACGCTGAAGATGACCTGCGCGTCGCCTTGATCGAAGACGCTGGGCAACACCTCGGACGACACCATTGGCAGCGGGACGCTCATGGACGCCACCAGCATGCCCGTGACGATACCGGCAACGCCCACGCCCACCAGCCCCGCGGGCGACAGCCAATTGGCGTAGCGCGACCAGAAAGATGCCGGTCTTGGTGCTGACTGACGTATCTGCCGAACCAGCGCCGGGTCGGTGAATATTTGATGGCTGTCCAGTTGCGTATCAAGCCAACCGGCCGCGGCCAACGCATTGCGCGCCTGCACGTTACCCGCGTCCAACAACGCTTGAGCCGAGCGCTGTTCTGCGGCAGGCCAACGCCGCAGGTCGGCGCCGTAGGCATCGGCCAGATAAGCAAATCGTTCAGAAGTCATGGTTTTCCCCTTCCTGGGCGGGCAAGCCCGGGTGTGTCGGCAAGTTGGCTGCGCAACTGGCGTCGGGCCCGCGATAGCAGGCTCTCCAGCGCTTCGACGCTGATGTTCATCAGGGCCGCGGCGTCGATGTTCGACAGCTCCTGATAGTACTGCAACACAATGGCTTCGCGCTGACGCTCGGGCAACGCCGCCAACGCGGCGGCCACGCGTGCATTGCGCTGGGCGGTGTCGAGTTGCTCATCGGCGGACGGCGCACTGTCCGCCAGCTCAAGCAGGTCGTACTCATCCAAAGGGCGTTCCTTGCGCCGACGCAAGCGGTCATGACACAGGTTGAGCGCCACGCGGTGCAACCAGGTATCGAACCGCGCTTCGCCACTGCGCCAACGGGCGGCGTGACGCCAGATACGCAAAAAGCTCTCCTGAGCGACATCCCTGGCCTCGTCGGCATCGCCCAACAAGCGGCTGGCGAGCGCCAGCAAACGCGGAAGCTTGCGCCTCACCATTTCGTTGACGGCGGCAGGTTCGTTGTTGCCGATACGCGCCAGCAATTCAACGTCCGGATCAGTGTCTTTCAATCGGGCGATTCCAGAAAATCAGCGGATCCAGTGCCCTTCACGCCAGTACCAATTGGGGCCGTGAGCTTCCCAATGGCCGGGTTCCCAGCGCGCATTACGCATCACCGGCTGCCAGTGACCCGGCACCCACGCGTAGCCGCGGCCTTCCCAACGCCAGTGCCCACGGTCCCAGGCGTAGCCTGGCCGCTCGACCGGAACCATCTCCACGCGCTGCGGCGGCGGTGCCTCACGGATGATGACTTCGGTCTGGGCAAAGGCCGGCGTGCTGACGAACGCGGCAAACGCCAACGGGGCAAACAAGGCACAGCGCAATCTGGCCAGTGGGCTCATGGCAACTCCTTCATCGGCGTGCGAATACACGCTGCTGATGGGTTGAACGGCGGGTGTCGAAAAATCCGTCGCGAGTCGCGCCGATTTTTTCAGGCTCGGGTCGAAAGGCAGTATCGCCCGGGGTTTGGCGAGACTTGATGAAATGTTTGAAAGGATCGCGACGGATTTGCGCGTGTGGCGGCGTTCAAGGTTTAACGCCGCACATACCATGAGGAAACATCATGTCCCGTCGCATATCCATGCTGGTCGCCGCCCTGTTGATTGTCAGCCTCAGCGGCTGCGTAATCGTGCCCGAGCACCGGCATTGCTGCTGGCGCTATTACGGCGCAACCGACACCCTCTCGCCTGCCGCCACGGCCCACGTTTGATGCCGTGTATCCACAGTAACATTTGAAGTCGAGGCCAAATCACAGGCAAAAAAAATCCCAAGTAGCTGATGGAAACTTGGGATTTAAAAATGCATAAACCGTGGGAGGTGAACGCACGGCTATAGTAACCACTGTAAAAACGTGCAACAAGATTATTTTAATCCTTTCGTCGGATTGCTAGTGTCGTAAGCCCTTCAATAACCACATGTTTTTTAAGGTGGCGATGGATAGAAGTGCCACTTTTTGGTGCAACTTCCATAGCTAATTCCTTTTATAAAAAAGGGTTATTGAATAAGTGCCACGCATTATTTACGCGCCACTTTGTAGCGCACGCAGTCCTGATAGAAGCTCTGGCGAATCGCCTCGGGTTTAAGGCGTGAGCGACTGTCATAGGTCTGCTCGGTGATGCCCATCGCCATCATGCGCATCCACGATTTGTTGAACTTGATGGTCTGGATCTTCTGCCGCGCGGCGTACAGCGACACCCCCGACAACTTGAGTTCCTGCGCCCTGGCGGCGGTGCCGGCGCCCCAACTGCACATGTACTTGTCACCCTCGCGCAGCTCCCGGGCCTGCACGGCCGCCGCGCCACCGGCCAGAGAACAGGCGATCAGCATGATTCCAACAGTGCGCATTTGCATCCCTACCTAACCACCTGAAAATAAACGCGATTCTGGCGAGGTTTTTGTTACAAAGGGGCCATTAAATTGCCTTATCGGACAGCTGAACCGATGGCGAGCGAACTGGCTCACGCTGGGGCCGGCGCTATCCGGGATTGCTCTTCCACGTCTTGCTGCAATCAGTTGAGTCGCTTTTTTGTGTAGCCCTTTGGGCTGGGTTTGCGCGCTTTTTCTCTGACCTTGGTCAGCCCATTCTGATTTTCCCAACCGTTCATCCAGCCGCTTTTTGCTGCGGCATTCTCCGACGCCTTGCCCCCTGCCGAGACGTCACGGATGACCCACACCGCCCACATTGCCTCTATCGAACATGAGCTGAATGGCTTTCATCAGAGCCTGGCGGTGTATCGCCAGCAGATGGGGGCCTGGTATTCCCGTGCGCTCGATTCGGTGAGCCATGCCGCGGATATGCCGTCGTTGCTGGGCATGGACCGGGTGGTGCGGG
>NZ_JAFHKI010000064.1 GCF_016937615.1 Pseudomonas lactucae
CGCACCGCCCCTCCCACAGGGGTTCAGCGGTGCTGCTGGTTACTTGGCAGCCCAGGAGTTGAAGCGCTGCTCGAGCTGTTCGCCGTTATCCGCCCAGAAGCTCACATCGATCTGCACCTGGTTGGCGATGTTTTCCGGCGTGGTCGGCATGTCCTTGAGGATCTCCTTGGCCAGCAACGGAACGGCTTGGGTGTTGGCCGGGCCGTAGGCGATGTTTTCCGAGTAGGTCTTCTGCTGCTGCGGCGCGACCGAGAAGGCGATGAATTTCTTCGCCGCTTCCGCACGGTCCTTGGCCAGGCCTTTAGGGATGGCCCAGGCATCGAAGTCGTAGATGCCGCCGTTCCACACCACTTTCAGGTTGCTTTCTTTCTGCACAGCGGCGATACGGCCGTTGTAGGCAGAGCTCATCACCACGTCGCCCGAGGCCAGGTATTGCGGCGGTTGTGCGCCGGCTTCCCACCATTGGATCGACGGCTTGAGTTCGTCGAGCTTCTTGAACGCACGGTCCTGGCCATCCTTGCCGGCCAGTACTTTGTAGACGTCTTTCGGCGCTACGCCGTCGGCCATCAGAGCGAATTCCAGGGTGTACTTGGCGCCTTTACGCAGGCCGCGCTTGCCCGGAAATTTCTTGGTGTCCCAGAAATCCGCCCAGCTGGTGGGTGCGGAAGCCAGTTTGTCGGCGTTGTACGCCAGCACGGTCGACCACACGAAGAAGCCCACGCCACAGGGCTGGATCGCGCCCTTCACGTAGTTGGCGCTGTCGCCGAACAGTTTCGGGTCGAGCGGTTCGAACATGTCTTCGTCGCAACCACGGGACAGTTCCGGAGACTCCACTTCCACCAGGTCCCAGGACACGCTCTTGGTGTCGACCATGGCTTTGACCTTGGCCATCTCACCGTTGTACTCGCCGGCGACGATCTTGCCGTTGCCCGCGCTTTCCCACGGCGCGTAGAACGCCTTGACCTGGGCCGCCTTGTTCGCGCCACCAAAGGACACCACTGTCAGGTCCGGGCCGGCCATGGCCTGTGTCGCACCCATCAAACCGAGGGCGAGCGCTGAATACTTAAGGGATTTCAACATTGTTGTTCTCTCCACGTGCAGGGTTGGTGAAGCCATGGGGGCGATCAATTCGCCTCTAGAAGTGGGTCGAGTGCGCGAACGTGCTCGACTTGCCAGCCAATCGGTACCACGTCGCCGACCGCCAGGGCCGGGTCCAGCTCGGCAATCGGTTGTTTCACAAAAAAATCGGTCTTGCCGCAGACTTCCAGGCGCACACGCACGTGGTCGCCCAGGTAGATGAATTCCGCCACCCTCCCGGAGAAGCGGTTGACGCAGCTTTCGCTGGAGCCGTTGAGGCTGACGCGCTCCGGACGCACCGACAGCGTCACCGGGCCGCCGAGCTGGCCGACATTCACCGCCAGCGCTTCAACCTTCTCGCCACGCGCCAACTCCACCACGCAGCGCTCACCGCTGTGGCTGTGCAGGCGGCCGTTGAGGCGGTTGTTCTCGCCGATGAAGTTGGCCACGAAGGTGTTCCTGGGTTCTTCGTACAAGGTGCGCGGCGGGGCGATCTGCTGGATCTCGCCCTGGTGAAACACCGCCACGCGGTCGGACATGGTCAAGGCTTCGCCCTGGTCGTGGGTCACGTACACCACCGTCACGCCGAGGCGCTGGTGCAGGTGCTTGATCTCCATCTGCATGTGCTCGCGCAGTTGCTTGTCGAGAGCGCCGAGGGGTTCATCCATAAGCACAAGCTGCGGTTCGAACACCAGCGCACGGGCCAGGGCCACACGCTGTTGCTGGCCGCCGGACAGTTGCGCCGGGTAGCGCTGGGCGAAGGCGTCAAGCTGGACCATGCTGAGCACGCGCTTGACCCGCTCGCTGATATCGGTCTTGCTCAACCCACGCACCGACAGCGGGAACGCCAGGTTCTCGGAAACGGTCATGTGCGGGAACAACGCGTAGTTCTGGAACACCATGCCGATGTCGCGCTTGTGCGGCGGCACGTTGTTGATCGAGCGCCCCGCCAGCTGGATCTCACCAGCGGTCGGCGTTTCAAAGCCGGCGAGCATCATCAGGCTGGTGGTCTTGCCGGAACCTGAAGGCCCGAGCAAGGTGAGGAACTCGCCCTTGCGAATCTCCAGGTTGAGGTCTTTGACGATCAGGTTCTCGCCGTCGTAGCTTTTCTGCACGCCACGAAAGCTGACCAGCACATCATTTGAATCCACCTCGCTCATACCCGCACCTTTGTGTTTTGGACTGCTGTGGCACAAGCGTAGTCCACGCCAGAGCCCCCGGAAATCGGGGGCCAGGAGAGATTTGCATCAGCCGGATGGAAGGCTGGGGGTAGGGATTGCCCTACACGGATGACGGGCACGGGACAGTGCAGCCGCAAGGGCGATCTGCAAGCGCCAAGAATGGGGCCGGCGGTGTTCTGCGGGGTGTCGTTTTTGGATATGCCGCTATAAAAGCCTGTGCTCCATGGCGTACTTCACCAACTCAGCCAACGAGGTGATATTGAGCTTTTGCATCAGTCGCGCCTTGTGGGTGCTGATGGTCTTGCTGCTCAGCGCCAGTTGCTGGGCGATGTCGTTGACGTTGGCGCCCTGCGCCAGGCGCTCGAACACCGAGAACTCGCGCTCCGAAAGCAGCGAATGCAGCGGCCGGGCATCGGTGAGACCGACTTCAAATACCATGCGGTCAGCCAGGTCCGGGTCGATATAGCGCCCGCCCGCCGCGACCTTGCGAATAGCGGTGAGCAGCAATGCCGGGTCGCTGTCCTTGGTCGCGTAACCGGCGGCGCCCACCTTCAACGCGCGGGCGGCCATCTGCGCTTCATCGTGCATCGACAGCACCAGGATTGCCGGCGGGTGACTCAGCGCGCGAATCCGTGCAATCGCTTCCAGGCCGTTGACGCCAGGCATCGAGATATCCAGCAACACCACCTCGCACGGCACGTGGCGCAAGGTCTCCAGCAACTGTTCGCCATTGCTCGCCTCGCCCACCACAAGCAGGTCTTTGGCCAGGCCGATCAATTGCTTGATGCCTTCACGAACGATGGTGTGGTCTTCGGCTACCAGTACGCGGATCACAGGGCTTTCCTCTTATTGTTTGGCATCCAGCGGCACCGTGACACTCAGGGTGGTGCCCTCCCCCAACTCGCTGTGCAGGCTCAACTGTCCGCCCATGATCAGTACCCGCTCGCGCATACCGACCAGGCCAAACGAAACCGCGCGGCCTTCAGCCTGGACGAAACCCACGCCGTCGTCGCTGACGGTCAAGCGCAAATCGCTGCCCTCCAGGGCCAACGTCAGTTCCACAGTATGCGCCTGGGCATGGCGCATCACATTGGTCAGCGCCTCCTGCAGGATACGAAACAGGCCGATGGCCTTGGCGTCGCTCAGGGCCGGCAGGTTCTCCGGCACCTGCACCAGGCAAGGAATATGCGTGCGCGCTTCAAAGCGCCGGGCTTGCCATTCGATGGCCGAGGCAATGCCGGCGTCGAGAATCGGCGGGCGCAGCGCGGTGGCCACGTCACGCACCAGTTGGAACAGTTGAGCGATCAGGCGCTTCATGCTGTTCAGGCGTTCGTGCAGGCCGGGGTCCAACTGCGCATAGGCCAGTTCGCACATGGACGTTTCCAGCTTGAGCACTGTGAGCATTTGCCCGAGTTCGTCGTGCACTTCGCGGGCGATGCGGGCCTTTTCTTCTTCACGCACGGTTTCCAGGTGCGCGGAAAGCTCGCGCAGTTGCGCCTCACTTTGCAACAGGGCGGCCAGGGTGCGGCGCAGTTCAGTGACATCGTTGAGGTAGACCACCAGGTATTCGGCCTCGGCAAACCGCAGGAAGCTCAACGACACGTTGGCCGGCAGCACGCTGCCGTCGGCGCGCAGGCAATCGGTGGCGAAGTTCTGCGGCCCCTCTTCGCTCGCCCGTGCGCGCTTCCACAGGTTGAGCCAGCGGTCCATATCCAGCGTGGGGTCGAGGTCGACCAAGGGTCGCTCGATCAGCGCGCCGTGGCCGTAGCCGAGCATGCTCTCGGCGGCACGGTTGGCGTAGCGCACATGGCTGTCCCAGTTGACCCACAGGATGCCGACGGTGCTTTGATCGATGGAGAACTGCGTCAGCCGCAACGCCTCGGCACCGGCGGCACGGGCGGCACTTTCTTCGCGGGCGGCCAACAGGTCGTGTTCCAGCACGCGTTGCTGGCGACGTTGCCAGAACACCGTTGCCAGGCTGGCGAGCAACAACAGCCCCAGCAGCAGGCTGAGGTTTTGCCAAAAGCCTTTGGATTCGGATAAGCGTGAGTACTTGGGCTGCAGCCAGCGACTGTGCAGTTGGTCGAGGTCGCGGGCAGGAATGGCGCGCAGCGCGCTTTCCATAATGCCGGCCAGTTCCGGCCAATCCCGCCGCGTGGCCACCCGCAGCAATTGCGGCAGGCCGATATCCCCCACCACCGCCAAGCCGGCAAACTCCGCTTCGCCAGACAAGCGGCTCAGTTGCGCTTCATCGACGATGGCATAGCGCGCCTGCTCGCTGACCAGCAATTGCAGGGCCTGGCGCTCCATGGGCACGCCTTGCAGGTTGAGGCTGGGGTAAGTGCTGCGCAAGTAATCGGCTACCGCGCTGGGCATGCGCACGGCGACGCGGGATTGGTCGTCGAGCTTTTCCAGCTCCACGGCGGCGGCGCCTTCGCGGATGCCGACGATATGCTGGGGCACACGCATATACGGATCGCTGAACAACCACAGGCGCAGACCGGCCGGGGTTTGTTGCAGACCCGGGGCAATGTCGACTTCATCGTCGCGCACAGCGGCTTCCAACTGCTCCTGGCTGGGAAAATTACGCCAGGTCAGCTCGATATTCAGCGCCTTGGCCAGCCATTGCATCAATTCCACATTGGCCCCGGACAAGCGCTGCAGCCGGCGATCGTATTGCGCATAAGGCGCCTGCAACACCACGCCCACCCGCAGTTCCGGGTGCCGGCCCAGCCAGTCACGCTGCTGCGCATTGAGCTGCGCCTGCGGTGCCGCAGACGTGGGGGCGGCGTTGGCCATCAAGGCAACGCACAAACAGCCGATAACCAGCAGACAGCGAAAACCCATGATCCACGTCTCACATCACTGACAAATACTGAGCAACCCATTAGGCTGCTGGAATCATTTCTGGCCGGGAATTAACGATGCCCTTTTTTCACCGTTCGGCACTGCCAGCATTGTGCCTGTCGCTGCTATTTACCAGCGCCTTTTCTGTACAGGCCGCCGATACCCCTGAGCCGGTCGCCGAAAAACCCGTCGAACGCCAGCCTTTGCCGCCGCGCAGCCAGGAAGAGGCCAGCGCCCTGGAGCGCAGCATTCCACAACAGGAACAACAACAGTTGCAGGCGGGCAGTGATTCATTCCTCGCGCTGTGGAAACCGGCGAACAGCGCCGAACCCGAAGGTGTGGTGATTATCGTACCGGGCGCCGGCGAAAATGCTGACTGGCCGCAAGCAATCGGCCCTTTGCGGCACAAATTGCCGGACGCCCACTGGGGCACCCTCAGCCTGTCGCTGCCGGATGTCAGCGTCGACACCCTGCCGCCACGCGTCATGGAAGCGCCGAAAGCTGCCGTCGACACCAGCAGCAAGGACGCGAGCACCGCCGACAAGCCGATCGAACAGGCCGCCGGCGCTGAAGCCGAAGGCACCGACCCGGCCGTGGTGCCGGGCGCCGAGGAGCAAGACAAGACTGACGCCTCGCGCATTTTCGATCGTATCGATGCCGCCGTGGCGTTCGCCCAGACCCAGGGCGCACGCAGCGTGGTGCTGCTCGGCCACGGCACTGGCGCCTGGTGGGCGGCGCGCTATCTGAGCGAGAAACAACCGTCCCAGGTACAGAAATTCGTCATGGTCGCAGCGCAGACACCCACCGGCCGGCATCCGGATGTGCAACAACTGGCCCCCGGCCTGAAGCTGCCGACCGCCGACGTGTTCTACCAGGACACCGCTCAATCACGCAAAAACGCGCGCGAGCGCGCCCAGGCTGCCAAGCGCTTGAAGAATGACGGGTATAAGCAGGTGACCTTGAAAACCCTGCCCGGCGACAGCGCTGCCGAGCAAGAGCAGTTGTATCGAAGGGTGCGCGGGTGGTTGAGTCCGCAGGCCAACGCCAACTGAACAACAACACAAAACCCATGTGGGGGCTTGCTCCCGATAGCGGTGTGTCAGTCAACAGATAGGTAGCTGACCCACCATAATCGGGGGCAAGCCCCCTCCCACATGGGATTGTGGTTATCCGTGAAATAGTGGGGCTATCGAAAATCCCGCCGTTCGCGAATCAACGCATAGGCATTGTGCAACTCGCGGGTACGCTCGGTGGCTTCACGCACCTGCGCGGCGCTGGCGCCACTGCCGGCCACCTTGTCCGGGTGGTGACGACTGAGCAGGCGGCGATAGGCACGCTTGATCGCCGAAGGCTCCGTCGTGGCCGTCACGCCGAGCAGGCGCAAGGCGTCCTGATAAGTACCGGCGCGGTTGACCAGCGGCTTGCGCTCCGGCGTGTAGTCAGCGGCCAGCGCCTTGAGCTGTTGTGGCGTCCAGCCCAACCACTTGCCCCACAGGTTGATCAGGTCGCGCTCAGCGTCATCTGCCCTGCCGTCCGCCCAGACCATCCGCCAGCAGGCGCGCAATACCCCTTCGGCTGCATGGGGCTGGGCCTTGAGCACACGCAAATAACTGCGTATGCGGTCGGAGCCGGCCTTGCCACGGTTGAACGCTGCGATCGCACGACGCTGGGCCGACTCGGTCATGTCCAGCGAGCGCATCTCCTGGCGCGCCTGCTGGATATGGCCATCCACCACCCGTCCGTTGCTTTTGGCCAAGCGCCCGAGCAACACAAACAACAATTCATCATTGCGCAGCGCCGCACGCCCGCCCAGGCGCTCGCGCAACTGCGCCCAACTGTGCAATTGCAGGCGACGATCCAGCGCCTGCCCCAACAGCGCACCCAACAAAGCCCCCGGGATACTGGCAATGGCAAAGCCAGCCCCGGCGCCGATCAGCGTCCCTGGCCACAACATGCTACTGCCCCGCTGCGAGCAGGGTTTCGACTTGCGCCAGGCGCTCCAGCGTGCCGACATCGATCCAGCGTCCCGCCATGTGTTCCCCCGTTACCAAACCTTTCGCCATGGCATCGCGCAAGAGCGGCGCCAGCTTGAAGGCACCCGCGCCGCACCCCGCGAACAACTCGGGGTCCAGCACGGAAATGCCGCTGAAGGTCAGGTTATCGGCACCGGGCGCGGCATCATGAAGCAAACCCTGATCGAGGTAGAAATCCCCGCCCGAAGGGTGATGCGCCGGGTTGTCGACCATCACCAGGTGCGCCAGGCCCTGCAGCGGTTGCTGGAGTTGGGTGAAGTCGTAGTCGGTCCAGATATCGCCATTGACCACCAGGAACGGCGCATCCCCCAATAGCGGCAAGGCCTGGAAAATTCCGCCGCCGGTCTCCAGCGGTTCACCTTCCGCGGAATAACGGATGCGCACGCCAAACTGCGCGCCATCCCCCAGGTAGCTTTCGATCTGCTGGCCGAGCCAGGCGTGGTTGATCACGATATCGGTGAAGCCTGCCTTGGCCAGCGCCTCCAGGTGATACTCGATCAGGCGCTTGCCACCGGCCTGCACCAGCGGCTTGGGCGTGTGCAAGGTCAACGGACGCATCCGCTCACCTTTGCCGGCGGCCAGGATCATGGCCTTCATACAATGGCCTCAACTGCCTTGGCGGGTTGGCGCAGGCTGCTCAGCAGCTCGGCCAATTCACTCAACTCCGGGCGATCGGCCAACACCGCTTCTATATAAGCAAAGAAGCGCGGCACATCGGCCAGGTAGCGGGGCTTGCCATCGCGATGGCAAATGCGCGCGAAAATGCCGATGACCTTGAGGTGACGCTGCACGCCCATCAGGTCGCTGGCGCGCAGGAAGTCTTCGAAGTCTGGCTGCACCGGGATGCCCAGTTTCGCCGCACGCTCCCAATAACCGCGCTGCCACTCACGCACACGGGCCTGGGGCCAACTGAGGAAGGCGTCCTTGAACAGGCAGGTGATGTCATAAGTGACCGGGCCGTAGACCGCATCCTGGAAGTCCAGCACACCGGGGTTCGGTTCGCTGATCATCAGGTTGCGCGGCATGAAGTCGCGGTGCACCAACACCTTCGGTTGTGCCAGGGCACTGTCGATCAGCCGCTCGCTGGCGCGCTGCCACAGGGCCTGCTGTTGTGTATCCAACTCGATACCCAGGTGGCGACGCACGTACCACTCGGGGAACAGCTCCAGTTCGCGGCGCAGCAGCGCCACGTCGTAGCTTGGCAACGGCGCCTCCATCGCCAGTTGCTGAAAGGCGAGCAACGCATCGATGGCGTCGGCAAACAATTGATCGGCGTTTTGCTCGTCGATCACGTCCAGATAGGTTTTTTTGCCCAGGTCATTGAGCAAAAGAAAGCCGCGTGGCAGATCTTGCGCATAAATTTTTGGAACATTTATGCCCGACGTCGCCAGTAAATAGGCGATATCGACGAAAGGTTTGCAGTTTTCCTGGGGGGGTGGGGCGTCCATCACCACGAAGGTGCGGCCTCCCCCTTCCCAACGGAAGTAACGCCTGAAACTCGCGTCGCTGCTGGCCGCGGTCAATGTGGCCGGGGGTACGGGGCCCCAGTCCTGAGCGTTGAAAAGGATCGGCAACTGCTCATCCAGCCAGACTTCCAGCTGTTGTAAACGTAGATCTTGCTCGGGCATTACAAGGGTCTCCGACGGCGCTAGCCGTCAAGCGGGGCATGCTTTATTATCACGCATCTTTTTCAGACCATCGAGAGGCGTGCGGCCCAAACCGCGGGCAGATGGCACGCAGGAAGCCCGGACTAATAAGATGGCATTGAAATCCCCCGCGTTTCGTAGAAAATTTCCGTTGCTGGTAACCGGCAGTCTGCTGGCCTTGCAACCCTTCGCCACCTCATTCGTGGTCGCCGCGGAACAGTATGACTGCTCAGTCTCTGCTTCGGGTGCCTGGGATTGCGCGCCAAAAACCGCCGCAGCCCCATTGCCACCGCGCCCGGTGCATGACGGCGCTGCCGTCAGCTCGGCCAACAGCGCGGCGCAGGCCGAGGCTGGTGGCAGTGCCGCGGCCGAGCCCAAGACCGCACTGGTCACCGACGCCAAGGGCCGTGGCCTGCGTTCGCGCAGCGCCGACTACAGCCACTTGGACTGGGTGCCCCGCGAAAAGTTGACCGCGGCCCAGCTGGCCGAAACCGGTCCTTATTGCAGCGGTGCGTACATCGAGCCGACGCGTCCTGGCATGAACGACAAGACGAACAAGAGCGATGCGCCCACCTTCATCGGTGCCAAGGCCTCTCGTTACGAGCAGGAGCAGCAAGTCGCAACCCTGGCCGGTGACGTGGTCATGCGTCAGGGCAGCATGCAGCTTGAAGCCGAGGAGGCGAGCCTGTACCAGGCCGAGAGCCGCGGCGAGCTCAACGGCAACGTGCGCTTGCGCGACAACGGTGCCCTGATCGTCGGCGACCACGCCGAGGTTCAGTTGGACACCGGTGCGGCACAGATCGACAACGCCGAATACGTGCTGCACAAATCGCGTATCCGCGGTAATGCGCTGTACGCCAAGCGCGCCGAAAACGCGATCATCCGTCTCAAGGACGGTACGTACACCACCTGCGAGCCAGACAGCAATGCCTGGCAGCTCAAGGGCAACAACATCACGTTGAACCCGGCCACCGGTTTCGGTACGGCCACCAACGCGACGTTGCGGATCAAGAACATCCCGATCCTGTACACCCCTTACATCTATTTCCCGATCGACGACCGTCGTCAGTCCGGCTTCCTGCCGCCGAGCTTCAGCACCGGCAGCGAAACCGGCTTCACGCTGACCACACCGTACTACTTCAACCTGGCGCCGAACTACGACGCCACGTTGTACCCGCAATACATGACCAAGCGCGGCCTGTTGATGGAAGGCGAATTCCGCTACCTCACCAAGTCCAGCGAAGGCCAGTTCGGCGGCGCGTATCTGAACGACGACAGCGACGAGCGCAAGAAGCAGACCGATTATGAAAAGACTCGGTACATGCTCAACTGGCAGCATAAGGGTGGGTTGGATTCGCGGCTGTCGACTCAGGTCGACTACACCAAAATCAGCGATCCCTATTACTTCCAAGATCTGAAGAGCAATCAGATCGGGGTCGAATCTCGGGACTTCGTCAATCAGCAGGGTTCCGTGACTTATCGCGGCGACTCCTACCAAGCGCGCCTGAATCTCCAGTCCTACCAACTGGCGACCGTATCGCAAATCACGCCGTATGACCGTTTGCCGCAGATCACTTTCAATGGTGCCCTGCCCTATCATCCGGCTGGACTGGACTTTGCATATGAGACCGAGGCGGTAAGGTTTGACCGTGACCTCAGGACAGGTGACTACACCGATAAGGATGGCGGACAACCAACACCCCGTCTGGACACTTTCGTATTGGGCTTGAACCGTGCCACAGGCACCCGTCTGAATCTGGCCCCAAGTGTTTCCTTGCCGATGACTGCGTCCTACGGCTTTATCACGCCGAAACTCAAATACGTGTACACCAAGTACGATCTTGACTTGGACAGCACCGGCAAAAATGACTTGCTAATCAATCGCAACGGCGCCTCGCAACTGGGTGAGAGCTTTAACAGCTCCCAGGATCGTGCAGTACCGATCGCCAGCATCGACAGCGGCTTGTATTTCGACCGCAACACGCAATGGTTCGGCGAAAACTATCGCCAGACCCTTGAGCCGCGCATGTTCTATCTGTACGTGCCGGAAAAAGACCAGAGAGACATCCCTGTATTCGATACCAGCGAAAACACGTTCAACTACGCATCGTTGTTCCGTGATAACCGCTTCTCCGGCTCCGACCGTATCGGCGATGAAAACAAGCTGTCGTTCGGCCTGACCAGCCGCTGGATTCAAGAAGATGGTTTCGAACGTCAGCGGGCATCCATTGGCCAGGCGGTCTACTTCAAGGACCGTGAAGTTCAATTGCCCGGTGTCGATGCCAAGACGCGCGATGATGCTCATTCGAATGTCTCGCCCATCGCCATGGAATATGAATACCGCTTCAACCGCGACTGGCGTGCCACCGCAGACTATAACTGGGACACCGACAGCCACAGCCCACGCTCCGGCAGCGCGATGTTCCATTACCAGCCGGAAGACAATCCCAACAAGGTCGTCAACCTCGGTTACCGCTATCGCAACGATCAGGTGGTCTACAACCAGTTGACCGGCAAATGGCAGTTCGGTGGTGACTTCGGTCAACCGGGAGATCCGAACTACGTGAAGGATTATTACAAAATCCAACAACACGACTTCTCGATGATGTGGCCGATCATCCCGCAGTGGAACCTGATCACCCGCTGGCAGTATGACTACGCCCGCAACCGTACCCTGGAAGCCTTCGGTGGTTTCGAGTACGACAACTGCTGCTGGAAATTGCGCGTCATCAATCGCTACTGGGTTGCCAATGACGAATACACGCAGATCGCCCCGCTTAACGAAAAGGGTGACCACGGGCTCTTCTTCCAAATCGTCCTCAAAGGACTCGGCGGCCTGACCGGCGCCAAGGTAGAGAGCTTCCTCGACAAAGGCATTGAAGGTTATCGTGAACGTGAAAACCAAGCTTTCTGATTGTCTGCGCCCGCTCGTGCTGGGCGCGCTGTTCCTGGGGGCC
The DNA here is from genome assembly GCF_016937615.1 of Pseudomonas lactucae. Taxonomy (GTDB): domain Bacteria; phylum Pseudomonadota; class Gammaproteobacteria; order Pseudomonadales; family Pseudomonadaceae; genus Aquipseudomonas; species Aquipseudomonas lactucae. The sequence continues at coordinate 11,742 of NZ_JAFHKI010000064.1, forward strand.
GCATCGGCACACGCTGCGGTTCAACAGCTGGATAAAGTGGTGGCCATCGTCGATAACGACGTGATCATGCAGAGCCAACTGGACCAGCGGGTCAAGGAAGTTCAGCAAACCATCGCCAAGCGTGGCGGTGGTGTGCCGCCTACCAGCGTGCTGGACCAACAGGTGCTCGAACGCCTGATCGTCGAAAACCTGCAACTGCAGATCGGTGAGCGTTCCGGTATTCGTATCTCGGACGAAGAACTGAACCAGGCTGTCGGCACCATCGCCCAGCGCAACAACATGAGCATCGATCAATTCCGCGCCGCCCTGGCCCACGACGGTCTTTCCTATGAAGACGCCCGCGACCAGATCCGCCGCGAGATGATCATCAGCCGTGTGCGCCAGCGTCGTGTGGCCGAGCGGGTTCAGGTGTCCGAGCAGGAAGTGAAGAACTTCCTGGCATCGGACCTGGGCAAGATGCAGCTTTCCGAAGAACTGCACCTGGCCAATATCCTGATTCCAACCCCGGACAGCGCCAACTCCGAGCAGCTCAATGCCGCCGCCGCCAAAACCCAGGCTATCTATGAGCGCCTGAAGGCCGGTGCTGATTTCGCCCAGATGGCAATCGCCCAATCCGGCAGCGACAACGCCCTTGAAGGCGGTGACATGGGCTGGCGTAAAGCCGCTCAACTGCCTCCTCCGTTCGACCGCGAACTGAGCGCCATGGAAGTCGGTGGCATCACCCAACCGGCGCGCACCCCAGGTGGTTTCATCATCCTGAAGCTGCTCGAACGTCGTGGTGGCGAGACCTCGCTGAAAGACGAAGTGCATGTGCGCCATATCCTGGTCAAACCAAGCGAAATCCGCAGCGAAGCGCAAACCAAGGAACTGGCCCAGAAGATCTACGATCGCATTCAAAGCGGTGAAGACTTCGCCACCCTGGCCAAGAGCTTCTCGGAAGACCCAGGCTCGGCCCTCAACGGCGGCGATCTGAACTGGATCGACCCGAAAGCCCTGGTGCCGGAATTCCAGCAGGTGATGGCTGATACTCCGCAAGGCGTACTGTCCAAGCCGTTCAAGACTCAATACGGCTGGCATGTCCTGGAAGTCCTTGGCCGTCGCGCCACCGACAACACCAGTCAGGCCCGCGAGCAACAAGCACTGAGCGTACTGCGCAACCGCAAATACGACGAAGAGCTGCAGACCTGGTTGCGTCAGATCCGCGACGAAGCCTACGTCGAGAACAAGCTGCCAGGCGCCGAGCAAACAGGCACCGGCCAGGCAGCACAGTGAAACCCCAGCGTTTCGCGGTAACACCCGGCGAGCCGGCCGGCATTGGTCCAGACCTGTGCCTGCTGCTCGCCTCGCAACCCCAGCCACACCCCCTGATCGCCATTACCAGCCGCGACCTGCTCCTTGAGCGGGCCGCGCAGTTGGGCGTGGCTGTCAACCTGCTGGACGCCGCGCCAGGTAACTGGCCCGATCTGCCGGCACCGGCGGGCAGCCTGTATGTGTGGGATACCCCGCTGCAGGCCAAGGTGGTTGCCGGTCAACTGGACAAGGCCAATGCTGCGTTTGTGCTGGAAACCCTGACCCGCGCCGGGCAAGGCTGCCTCGACGGCGACTTCGCCGGCATGATCACCGCCCCGGTCCACAAGGGCGTGATCAACGAATCCGGGATCGCCTTTTCCGGCCACACCGAATTCCTTGCCGAACTGACCCACACCGCTCAAGTGGTCATGATGCTGGCCACGCGCGGCCTGCGCGTCGCCCTGGTGACAACGCACCTGCCACTGCGCGACATTGCGGATGCCATTACCGTCGAGCGCCTGGAGCGTGTGACGCGCATCCTGCATGCCGACCTGCAACACAAATTCGGCATCGCCCAACCGCGCATCCTGGTCTGTGGGCTTAACCCCCACGCCGGTGAAGGCGGCCACTTGGGTCATGAAGAAATCGACATTATCGAACCCACCCTGGAGCGTCTGCGCCAAGAAGGCATGGACCTGCGTGGCCCACTGCCTGCGGACACTCTGTTTACCCCCAAATATCTGGAGCACTGCGACGCAGTGCTGGCGATGTACCACGACCAGGGGCTGCCGGTGCTGAAATACAAAGGCTTCGGCGCCGCCGTCAACGTGACATTGGGCCTGCCGATCATCCGCACCTCCGTCGACCATGGCACCGCCCTGGACCTGGCGGGCAGCGGTAAGATCGACACCGGCAGCCTGCTCGTGGCACTGGAAACCGCCTATCAGATGGCCGAGACCCGTATATGACCGAACATTACCAACACCGGGCGCGCAAGCGTTTTGGGCAAAACTTCCTGCACGACGCTGGCGTGATCGACCGTATCCTGCGCTCTATCCATGCCAAGCCTGAAGATCGCCTGCTGGAAATCGGCCCGGGCCAGGGTGCACTGACCCAAGGCCTGCTGGCCAGCGGTGGTCAGTTGGACGTGGTTGAACTGGACAAGGACCTGATCCCGATCCTCAACCAGCAGTTCGCCGGCAAAGCCAACTTCAACCTGCACCAGGGCGACGCACTGAAGTTCGACTTCAATACCCTCAACGCCGCGCCCAACAGCCTGCGCGTGGTGGGCAACCTGCCATACAACATCTCGACGCCGCTGATTTTCCACCTGCTGAACAACGCCGGGATCATCCGCGACATGCACTTCATGCTGCAAAAGGAAGTGGTGGAACGCCTGGCCGCCGGCCCTGGCGGTGGTGATTGGGGGCGTTTGTCGATCATGGTCCAGTACCACTGCCGCGTCGAACACCTGTTCAACGTCGGCCCGGGCGCGTTCAACCCGCCGCCGAAGGTCGACTCGGCCATTGTGCGCCTGGTGCCCCACGCCGTGCTGCCGCACCCGGCCAAGGATCACAAATTGCTGGAACGTGTGGTGCGCGAGGCATTCAACCAGCGCCGCAAAACCCTGCGCAACACGCTCAAGGCCCTGCTCAGCAACGCTGAAATCGAAGCCGCCGGCGTCGACGGCAGCCTGCGCCCCGAGCAACTGGACCTGGCCGCGTTCGTGCGCCTGGCTGACCAGTTGGCCATCCAGCCTGCTCCAGTCGTCGACTGATCACCTTGTGGACAGGCCAGACACATGTCTGGCTTAGCGCCCACCTCTTGGCCTAGACTGATCCGCACCTGCTGTCCTCCGCTTTTGCTTTTAAGGCCTCTTGCATGTCCGATCCTCGCTACCAGATCGACGTCAGCGTCGTCACCCGCTTCCTGGCGGACCAATCGCAACCTGAACACGACCGCTTCGCCTTTGCCTACACCATCACGGTGAAGAACAACGGGCAGGTGCCGGCCAAGCTGCTGTCACGCCATTGGGTGATCACCGACGGTGATGGCCAGGTCGAGGAAGTGCGCGGCGCGGGTGTTGTCGGCCAGCAACCGTTGATCGACGTTGGCGCCAGCCACACCTACAGCAGCGGCACGGTCATGACCTCCAAGGTTGGCACCATGCAGGGCTCGTATCAAATGAAAGCCACCGATGGCCAACTATTCGACGCCATCATCAAGCCCTTCCGCCTTGCCGTGCCCGGAGCCCTGCACTGATGGCGACGTACGCAGTCGGCGACCTGCAAGGCTGCCTGGAGCCGCTCAAGTGTCTGCTTGAACGCGTGGCCTTCGACCCGGCGCATGATCGCCTGTGGTTGGTCGGTGACCTGGTCAATCGCGGCCCCGAGTCCCTGCAGACCCTGCGTTACCTCTATAACCTGCGTGATTCATTGGTGTGCGTGCTGGGCAACCACGACCTGCACCTGCTGGCGGCCGGTAATAACATCGAGCGCCTGAAAAAGGGCGACACCCTGCGCGAAATCCTCGAAGCACCCGATCGCGCCGACTTGCTCGACTGGCTGCGCCGACAAAAGATCATGCATTACGACGAAGCCCGCAACATGGCCCTGGTCCATGCCGGCATCCCACCGCAGTGGACGTTGAAGAAAGCCCTCAAGTGCGCCGCCGAAGTTGAACATGCGCTTGCCGAAGACAGCCTGTACACCGCCTACCTCGACGGCATGTACGGCAACGAGCCGGTCAAATGGGACAACGACCTGACTGGCGTTGCCCGCCTGCGGGTCATCACCAATTACTTCACGCGCATGCGCTTCTGCACGGCCGAAGGCAAGCTGGACCTCAAAAGCAAGGAAGGTGCCGACACCGCCCTGCCCGGCTACAAGCCCTGGTTCGCCCACAAGGAGCGCAAGACCCGTGACACGAAGATCATCTTCGGCCACTGGGCGGCCCTGGAAGGCAAATGCGACGAACCCGGCGTGTTCGCCCTCGACACCGGCTGCGTGTGGGGTGGCGCCATGACCCTGATGAACATCGACACGGGCGAGCGCCACAGCTGCCAATGCCAGTCCTCCCCTCCCACTACACAGCCGGCCGCCATAAAGCCATAGGAGCCCGCCATGAGCGAATTCAAACGTATCCCTCCCGAACAAGCCCAGGCCTTGCGCGAGCAAGGTGCGGTAGTCGTCGACATTCGTGACCAGCCGACCTACGCGGCTGCTCACATCGCCGGTGCCCGGCACCTGGACAACGTCAACATCGCCGATTTCATCCGCGCCGCCGACCTCGACGCGCCGGTGATCGTGGCCTGCTACCACGGCAACTCCAGCCAGAGCGCCGCCGCCTACCTGATCAGCCAGGGCTTCTCTGATGTCTATAGCCTGGACGGCGGTTTTGAGTTGTGGCGTACGACCTATCCCGCGGAAATTTCTTCCGGCGATTCGCAATAATTTTTTTCACACCCCGCTACCCCGCGTGACGCTTGGGCTCGCGCCGTTTCTGACGAACGGCGCAGCCAAACTAATTGCTCATCGTCCCTTGCCCTCTCCGATTCCGACTATCCTTAAGCGCAGGCCATCCAAATCAGGGGAGAGCCGGTACACCGGCGTGCGGGTCATCGGTAGCGTTTAGGGTGTTCTGGGGGGAAAACAGTCATTGGCGATCGTCAATGACTGCCAGCATCGACTGATTGATCCGGCGTCGGCTCCACGTATCGAGCGAGGTGACGACGTCATGAGTATTTTTAGCCACTTCCAGCAACGCTTCGCGTCCACACAGCAGGAGGAACTCACGCTTCAAGAGTATCTCGAACTGTGCAAACAGGACCGCAGCACCTACGCATCCGCCGCCGAACGCCTGCTGCTGGCGATAGGCGAGCCGCAGCTGATAGACACCTCGAACAATTCGCGCCTGTCGCGAATCTTTTCCAACAAGGTGATCCGCCGCTACCCGGCCTTTGAAGACTTCCACGGAATGGAAGAATGCATCGACCAGATCGTCTCCTATTTCCGCCACGCCGCCCAAGGCCTGGAAGAGAAGAAACAGATCCTCTACCTGCTCGGCCCCGTCGGCGGCGGCAAATCGTCCCTGGCCGAAAAACTCAAACAACTGATCGAGAAAGTGCCGTTCTATGCGATCAAGGGCTCGCCGGTGTTCGAGTCGCCCCTGGGCCTGTTCAACGCCACGGAAGATGGCGCGATCCTCGAAGAAGACTTCGGCATCCCACGGCGCTACCTCAACACCATCATGTCGCCTTGGGCCACAAAACGCCTGGCCGAGTTCGGCGGTGATATCAGCCAGTTCCGCGTGGTGAAACTCTATCCATCGATCCTCAACCAGATCGGCGTGGCCAAGACCGAGCCGGGGGACGAGAACAACCAGGATATTTCGGCGCTGGTGGGCAAGGTCGATATCCGCAAACTCGAAGAATTCCCACAGAACGACGCCGACGCCTACAGCTACTCGGGCGCACTGTGCCGGGCCAACCAGGGCCTGATGGAGTTCGTGGAAATGTTCAAGGCACCGATCAAGGTGCTGCACCCATTGCTCACCGCGACGCAGGAAGGCAACTACAACAGCACCGAAGGGCTGGGCGCGATTCCGTTCACCGGGATTCTGCTGGCTCACTCCAACGAATCGGAGTGGCACACCTTCCGCAACAACAAGAACAACGAAGCCTTCATCGACCGGATCTATATCGTCAAGGTACCGTACTGCCTGCGGGTCAGCGATGAGATCAAGATCTACGACAAACTGTTGTTCAACAGCTCCCTGGCCAAGGCCCATTGCGCACCCGACACCCTGAAGATGCTCGCGCAGTTCACCGTACTGTCGCGCCTCAAAGAGCCGGAAAACTCGAATATCTATTCGAAGATGCGCGTATACGACGGCGAAAACCTCAAGGACACCGACCCCAAGGCCAAGTCGATACAGGAATACCGCGACACGGCAGGCGTTGATGAAGGCATGAACGGTCTGTCGACGCGCTTTGCGTTCAAGATTCTGTCCAAAGTCTTCAACTTCGACCCCCACGAAATCGCCGCCAACCCGGTGCACCTGCTCTATGTGCTGGAACAGCAGATCGAACAGGAGCAATTCCAGGCCGAAACCCGCGAGCGCTACCTGCGCTTCCTCAAGGAATACCTGGCGCCGCGCTACATCGAGTTCATCGGCAAGGAAATCCAGACCGCATACCTGGAGTCCTACAGCGAATACGGCCAGAACATCTTCGACCGCTACGTGCTGTATGCGGACTTCTGGATCCAGGACCAGGAATACCGCGACCCGGAAACCGGCGAAATCCTCAATCGCGTGGCCCTCAACGAGGAGCTGGAAAAAATCGAAAAACCGGCCGGCATCAGCAATCCGAAGGATTTCCGCAACGAGATCGTCAACTTCGTGCTGCGCGCCCGTGCCAACAACAACGGCAAAAACCCTACCTGGCTCAGCTACGAGAAGCTGCGGGTGGTCATCGAGAAGAAAATGTTCTCCAACACCGAGGATCTGCTGCCGGTCATCAGCTTCAACGCCAAGGCCAGCAAGGAGGATCAGCAAAAACACAACGACTTCGTTACACGAATGGTCGAGCGTGGCTACACCGACAAACAGGTACGGCTTCTGTCGGAATGGTACCTACGGGTCCGGAAATCGCAGTGAGAGAAGCAGCTGCAAGCTTCCAGCGACAAGCTGCAAGAGAAAAGCCACTGATTCGAACATCAGCGGGCTCTCTCTTGCAGCTTGAAGCTTACGACTTGAAGCTCCCCGGAGGGGCCTATGAGCTATGTGATCGACCGACGCCTCAATGGCAAGAACAAGAGCACGGTAAACCGCCAGCGTTTCCTGCGGCGTTACCGTGACCACATCAAAAAGGCGGTTGAAGAGGCCGTCAGCCGTCGCTCCATCACCGATATGGAGCATGGCGAACAAATCAGTATTCCCGGAAGAGACATCGACGAACCGGTGCTGCACCACGGCCGAGGCGGGAAACAGACCGTCGTGCACCCAGGCAACAAAGAGTTCACCACCGGCGAACATATCCAGCGCCCCCAGGGCGGTGGCGGTGGCAAAGGCCCAGGCAAAGCCGGTAACTCCGGCGAAGGCATGGATGAGTTCGTGTTCCAGATCACCCAGGAAGAATTTCTCGAATTCATGTTCGAGGACCTGGAATTGCCCAATCTGGTCAAACGCAACCTGACCGGCACCGACACCTTCAAGACCGTGCGCGCCGGTATCAGCAACGAGGGCAACCCCTCGCGCATCAACATCATCCGTACCCTGCGTTCGGCCCATGCGCGACGTATCGCACTGTCGGGCAGCAGTCGCGCCAAATTGAAGGATGCCAAGGAAGAGTTGGCGCGCCTGAAACGCGAAGAACCGGACAACTTCGGCGATATCCAGGAAATAGAGGCGGAAATCGAGAAACTCAGCGCGCGCATTCACCGCGTACCGTTCCTCGACACCTTCGACCTTAAGTACAACCTGCTGGTCAAACAGCCCAATCCCAGCTCGAAGGCCGTGATGTTTTGCCTGATGGATGTGTCCGGCTCCATGACCCAGGCCACCAAGGATATTGCCAAGCGTTTCTTTATCCTGTTGTACCTGTTCCTCAAGCGCAACTACGACAAGATCGACGTGGTGTTCATTCGCCATCACACCAGCGCGCGAGAAGTGGATGAAGAGGAATTCTTCTACTCGCGAGAAACCGGTGGCACCATCGTGTCCAGCGCACTGAAGCTCATGCAAGAGATCATGGCCGAGCGCTATCCGGCCAACGAGTGGAACATCTACGCCGCCCAGGCCTCCGACGGCGACAACTGGAACGACGATTCGCCGATCTGCCGCGACATCCTGATCAACCACATCATGCCGTTTGTGCAGTACTACACTTACGTCGAAATCACCCCCCGTGAGCACCAGGCCCTGTGGTTCGAATACGAGCGCATCGGCGAAGCCTTCGCCGATACATTCGCCCAGCAGCAACTGGTCTCGGCCGGCGATATCTATCCGGTCTTCCGTGAACTCTTCCAGCGCAGGTTAGTGACATGACCGCCAAAAAAGAGACTAAGCGCCAACCCATTTCCACCGGGTCCGAGTGGACCTTTGAACTGATCCAGGCCTATGACCGGGAAATCAGCCGCATCGCGGCGGGTTATGCGCTGGATACTTACCCCAACCAGATCGAAGTGATTACCGCCGAACAGATGATGGATGCGTACGCCTCGGTGGGCATGCCCCTGGGCTACCACCACTGGTCCTACGGCAAACACTTCCTCAGCACCGAGAAGTCCTACAGTCGCGGCCAGATGGGCCTGGCCTACGAGATCGTGATCAATTCCGACCCGTGCATCGCATACCTGATGGAAGAAAACACGATCTGCATGCAGGCACTGGTGGTGGCGCACGCCTGCTATGGGCACAACAGCTTTTTCAAGGGTAACTACCTGTTCCGCACCTGGACCGATGCCAGTTCGATCATCGATTACCTGGTATTCGCCAAGCAGTACATCATGCAGTGCGAAGAGCGCCACGGCATTGATGCGGTGGAAGACCTGCTCGATTCCTGCCATGCCCTGATGAACTACGGTGTCGACCGCTACAAGCGTCCATATCCGATCTCAGCCGAGGAAGAACGCCTGCGCCAGAAGGAACGCGAAGAGCACCTGCAGAAGCAGATCAACGACCTGTGGCGCACCATTCCCAAGCGCGCCGGCAAGAACAGCGACAAGGACAATGCACGCTTCCCCGCCGAACCTCAGGAAAACATCCTGTACTTTCTGGAAAAACACGCACCGCTGCTGGAACCGTGGCAGCGGGAAATCGTGCGTATCGTGCGCAAGATCGCGCAATACTTCTATCCACAACGCCAGACCCAGGTGATGAACGAAGGCTGGGCGACGTTCTGGCACTACACCCTGATGAACGATTTGTATGACGAGGGCCTGGTCACCGACGGCTTCATGATGGAATTCCTCACCTCTCACACCAGCGTGGTGTTCCAGCCCGGCTTCGACAGCCCGTATTACAACGGCATCAACCCCTACGCCCTGGGCTTTGCCATGTACCGGGATATTCGGCGCATGTGCGAACACCCCACCGAGGAAGACCGCCGCTGGTTCCCGGAAATCGCCGGCAGCGACTGGTTGTCCACCATCAAGTTCGCCATGAGCAGTTTCAAGGATGAGAGTTTTATCCTGCAGTACCTGTCGCCCCAGGTGATACGCGACCTCAAGCTGTTCAGCATTCTGGACGATGACCTCAAGGATGACCTGGTGGTGCCGGCCATCCACGATGAGCCCGGCTACCGCACCATCCGCGAAACCCTGGCGGCGCAGTACAACCTGGGCAACCGCGAGCCCAACGTGCAGATCTACAGCATCGATGTACGCGGCGACCGTTCGCTGACCCTGCGTCACCAGCAACATGACCGCAAACCCCTGGGCGAATCCACCGAGGAAGTACTCAAGCACCTGCACCGACTGTGGGGCTTCGACATTCACCTGGAAACCCTGCAAGGCGACCAAGTGATGAAGACACACCACGTACCGCCGCGCAGCGATCATAACGACAACGACTACGGCCGCCTGGACCTGGCCGTCGTTCACCTCTGAAGCGGCAAAGCCTCCATTGACCGGAAACAGGCGTTATCCTGTGGGGCTAATGGAGGCTTTTTCATGAAAATCTACAAAGTCGGCGGCGCCGTGCGTGACCGCTTGCTGGGCATCACGGTCACCGACATCGATCGTGTGGTCGTCGGCGCCACCACCGAAGAAATGCTGGCCAAGGGTTTTAAGCCGGTCGGTGCGGACTTCCCGGTATTCCTGGACCCGAAAAACGGTGACGAATACGCCTTGGCCCGCACCGAACGCAAGAGTGGCCGGGGTTACGGCGGCTTTGTGTTTCATGCCAGCCCCGAAGTCACCCTGGAAGAAGACCTGATTCGTCGCGACCTGACCATCAACGCCATGGCGCAGGACGATGACGGCAACCTGACCGACCCCTACCACGGCCAGCGCGATCTTGAAGCGCGCATACTGCGGCACGTCTCCCCCGCGTTCGCCGAAGATCCCTTACGAGTGCTGCGTGTTGCGCGCTTTTGCGCACGCTATGCACACCTGGGTTTTACGGTAGCCCCCGAAACCCTGGAACTGATGCGTCAACTCAGCGAGTCCGGCGAACTGGAAACCCTGACGCCGGAGCGTAGCTGGAAGGAAATCTCCCGAGCATTGATGGAGAATCAACCCCAGGTATTTATTCAGGTCCTGCGCGATTGCCATGCGCTGAAAACCTTGATGCCCGAAGTGGATGCACTGTTCGGCGTGCCACAACCCGAAGCTCATCACCCCGAAATCGATACCGGCGTACACACCTTGAGCGTGCTGGAGCAGGCCGCCTTGCACAACCAGCCGCTGACCGTTCGCTGGGCCTGCCTGTTGCACGATGTGGGCAAAGGCCTGACACCTGTGGATAAGTTACCGCAGCACATTGCCCACGAGCACACGGGGTTGAAACTGATCAAAGCGATCAATGAACGCTTCAAGGTGCCGAGAGATTGTCAGGAGTTGGCCTTGCTGGTTGGCCAATATCACACCCATGGCCATCGCGCTCTGGAGCTCAGGGCCTCGACACTGCTGGAGTTGCTGCAGAGCTTTGACGTGTACCGCAGGCCGCAGCGTTTTGAAGAGTTTGTGGCCGCCTGCGAAATGGACGCCCGGGGCCGCAAGGGCTTCGAACAGCGCAGTTATCCACAGGCGGATTATTTGCGCGGCGCGGCAACGGTAGCCCGCACGGTCGCGGTGGCACCCTTGCTGGAGAAAGGCTTCAAAGGCCCGGAGTTGGGCGAGGCGCTCAAGCGCGAACGGCTCAAAGCGCTGAAAGCCTACAAGGAACACTCTTCACCGTAGGAGGCAGTTTTTGTGGCGAGGGAGCTTGCTCCCTCGCCACAACACGCTCGCCTCTACAGGAGTGAGCTTGGCGTCAGCTGTCGGCCTTGCCATTCGAACGCGACAGGCGCCAGCACTTGATCGATCTGCGCGTCACGCCACAGCTCAGCCATGGTCTTGCCTGCCTCAGGATGCACGCGATCAGGCACCATCATCGACAGCGGCCACAGCACAAAAGCGTTCTTCAGGATCTCCGCCCTGGGCAGGATCAAGCCGTCGAAATTACCCACCAGCTCGCCGTACAGCAGCACATCGATATCCAGCGGCAAGCCTTTGCGATCTGGCGCGTAGCGGCCATTGTCGGCCTCGATGAACTTGAGACGACGATCCAGCTCCATCAACGGCAGGTCAGTATAGGCCGCCACCACCAGATTGAAGAACGGCCCGCTCTTGATGCCCACCGGCTGGCTTTCGAACACCGCCGAACAGCGCATATCCGTCAAGAAGCCCGCCAACGCATCAAGGCCGGCACGCAGATGGGGCTCGCGCTCGATATTGCTACCGAGACCAAGGTAAACCTGAGTCAGCGACATCCGCGCTCGATCTCCACACCCACACCCTTGGCGGCCGGCACGGCGCCGGGCTTGGTCAGCTTGAGGTGCAGCCAGGGAATCTGGAACTCACTCATCAGGACCTCGGCCAGGCGCTCGGCGAAGGTTTCCACCAATTGGTACTGGGACTGCTCGGCAAAGGCCTGGATACGCGCAGATACGCTGGCGTAATCCAGCGCCAGGGTCAGGTCGTCACCGGCCGCGGCCGGGCGATTGTTCCAGGCGAAACTCAGGTCCAGGCGCAGGCATTGGCGGATCCCGCGCTCCCAGTCGTAGGCCCCGATCACGGTGTCGACTTCCAGGCCTTCGATAAACACTCTGTCCAAGCTCTTCTCCGCAGCACGACAAGGGCGCAATGCCCCGTTAGAATCAGGGCGTCCTCGCCCGGAATAGTTAGCATGTTTTGGTCACTGGCGATTTTCGCCTACCTGCTCGGCTCGCTGTCCTTCGCCATTTTGCTCAGCCGCCTGACGGGAAACCCCGACCCGCGAATGAGTGGCTCCGGCAATGCCGGCGCCACCAACATGTTGCGCCTGGCCGGCAAGAAGCTCGCCGTGCTGACGCTGCTGGGCGACCTGTGCAAAGGCCTGCTGCCCGTGCTGATCGCCAGCCTCGCCGGCCTCACCCTGCAACAGCAGGCCTGGGTAGGCGTATGCGCCGTCCTGGGCCATCTGTTTCCCCTGTACTTCCGCTTTCGCGGTGGCAAAGGCGTCGCCACGGCGGCCGGCATGCTGCTGGGGATCTACCCACCGGCGGCATTGCTGGCCGTGCTCGCCTGGCTGCTGACGTTCTACCTGACCCGCACCAGCTCGCTGGCGGCGCTGATCGCCACGCCGCTTACCCTGCCATTGCTGGCCTGGCAAGAACCGGCGGCGCTGTTGCCGATGAGCGTGCTGACACTGCTGATCGTCTGGCGCCACCGCGGCAATCTACGCGACCTGTTTGCCGGGCGCGAACGGCATTTTTAAATACCCCTGATGAGCCCGGCTCAGGCTAACGCCTTACAACGGCGGCAACTGCTCCATCGGCCAGCGTGCCTGCACGCTGATCGCCAGGCTTTCGTGCTGCCCGGCCTGCAAGCGCTGGCATCCGGCATAGGCGATCATCGCGCCATTGTCGGTACAGAACTCCGGGCGCGCATAGAACACATCGCCCTTCATGTCGCCGAGCATCTTTTCCAATGAAGCACGCAGTGCCTTGTTGGCGCTGACCCCGCCGGCAATCACCAGGCGCTTCATGCCCGCCTGTTTCAGCGCACGCTTGCACTTGATGGTCAAAGTCTCCACCACGGCTTGCTGGAACGCCAGTGCGATGTCGCAACGGGCTTTCTCGCTGTCGTCCCCGGCGCTGACGCAGTGCTGCCAGGTATTGAGTGCGGAGGTTTTCAGGCCGCTGAAGCTGAACATCAGGCCAGGGCGATCGCACATCGGACGCGGGAAGGTGTAACGACCGGCAACGCCTCGTTCAGCGAGACGCGCGATTTCCGGGCCACCGGGATAATTGAGGCCCATCATCTTCGCGGTCTTGTCAAAGGCTTCACCGGCAGCATCGTCCAGGGATTCGCCCAGGAGCGTGTATTGGCCGATCCCATCGACCTGAACCAGCTGCGTATGACCGCCCGAAACCAACAAAGCGACGAACGGGAACTGCGGCGGTGTTTTTTCCAGCATGGGCGCCAGTAAATGCCCCTCCATGTGGTGCACGCCGAGTGCCGGAACCCCCCAGGCAAACGCCAGCGCCTGAGCGCAAGAGGCCCCAACCAGAAGGGCTCCGACCAGTCCAGGGCCGGCAGTGTAGGCAATGGCGTCGATCTCGGTCGCAACGCAACCGGCATCGTCCAGCACCTGGCGAATCAACGGCAGCATGCGCTTGACGTGATCACGGCTGGCCAGCTCCGGCACGACGCCGCCATAGGCGCGGTGCAGGTCGATCTGACTGAACAGTGCATCGGCCAAAAGCCCGCGTTCACTGTCGTAAAGTGCGACACCGGTTTCGTCGCAGGAGGTTTCAAGTCCCAGTACTAGCATGGGTTTGCGCCTTGTAGAGGCTGAATTCGAAGGCGCGCATAATAGTCGCCACTCCCCCTCCCGACTAGCGGTTTTCGATCAGAGGCTTTGCATTCCGGGCAATGAGGGGTTAACATCCGCAACCCTTAAAAACCGACGACCTCAGCCGCGAATTTTTTGCGACGAGAACGTTGATCCCGGTAATGAAAGAAGGTAGCTCTGGATGCCAGCCGTCAAAGTAAAAGAGAACGAACCCTTCGACGTAGCTCTGCGTCGTTTCAAGCGCTCCTGCGAAAAAGCCGGTGTTCTGGCTGAAGTTCGTAGCCGCGAATTTTATGAGAAGCCAACTTCCGAGCGTAAGCGTAAAGCAGCAGCCGCTGTTAAGCGTCACGCGAAGAAAGTTCAGCGCGAACAGCGCCGCGCCGTTCGTCTGTACTAATACACAGACGTTCGTAGCAAGCTTCTGCCAAGCCCGGCCCTCAGCCGGGCTGTTGGCATTTGCGGATATCGCTTGATGCTTTATCGTCGACGCCGCACATGCGACCGAGACAACTGCTTCACACGTCAGGACTGGCTCTTCTGCCAGCGGTGCGCGTCTCTTCTGACGAGCCTAACAAGGCTACTGACGAGCACACTTATTCTGTAAGCAGGCGATCAACAGGTCGGCTGTGCCCATCGATGAGCTTCCGAGGCCGCCCATAGGCCAAGACCGGACTCCCGGGCAAATTTTCTTCGCCGAATGCTGACGAGCACTAACGTCAGCGATTATTCGGCAGATACACTTCCTGGCAGCTCAAGCGAACAATTGATGGTCAAGCCACTCGATACGTGCGCCTGAGCACTTCACGGGCCCTCATTTACACGCAGTGATGACGAGAACGCCATGGCCGGGCTAATTCCCCAGAGCTTTATTGACGACCTTCTGAACCGCACCGACATCGTCGATGTTGTCAGCTCACGCGTGCAAATGAAGAAAGCGGGCAAGAACTACACCGCCTGCTGCCCGTTCCACAAGGAAAAGACCCCGTCGTTCAGCGTCAGCCCCGACAAGCAGTTCTACTACTGTTTCGGCTGCGGCGCGGGTGGCAATGCCCTCGGCTTCATCATGGACCACGACAACCTGGACTTTCCCCAGGCGGTCGAGGAACTGGCCAAAGCCGCCGGCATGGAAATCCCTCGCGAAGAAAGTGGTCGCCCGCATAAACCCCGGCAACCCACCGACTCGCCGCTGTACCCGCTGCTGACTGCGCCGCCGACTTCTACCGCCAGGCGCTCAAAAGCCATCCACAGCGCAAAGCCGCCGTCGACTACCTCAAAGGCCGCGGCCTGACCGGTGAAATCGCCCGTGACTTCGGCCTGGGTTTCGCCCCGCCGGGCTGGGACAATCTGTACAAACACCTGAGCAGCGACACCCTCCAGCAAAAAGCCATGATCGACGCCGGCCTGCTGGTGGAAAACGCTGAAACCGGCAAGCGCTATGACCGCTTCCGCGACCGCGTGATGTTCCCGATCCGCGACAGCCGTGGCCGCATCATCGCCTTTGGCGGCAGGGTATTGGGGGACGACAAGCCCAAGTACCTGAACTCCCCGGAAACCCCGGTATTCCACAAAGGCCAGGAACTCTACGGCCTGTTCGAAGCCCGCAAAAACAACCGCAACCTCGATGAAATCATCGTGGTTGAAGGCTATATGGACGTGATCGCCCTCGCCCAGCAAGGCTTGCGCAACGCGGTCGCCACCCTCGGCACGGCGACCAGCGAAGAACACATGAAGCGCCTGTTCCGCGTAGTGCCCAGCGTGCTGTTCTGCTTCGACGGCGACCAGGCCGGCCGCAACGCCGCCTGGCGCGCCCTCGAAGCGACGCTGCCGAGCCTGCAGGACGGTCGTCGTGCACGCTTTTTGTTCCTGCCCGAAGGCGAAGACCCGGATACCCTGGTGCGCGCCGAAGGCACCGATGCATTCCGCGCGCGCATCAACCAACATGCTCAGCCGCTGGCAGACTACTTCTTCCAGCAACTGACCGAAGAGGCCGACCCGCGCTCGCTCGAAGGCAAGGCCCATATGGCCACCCTCGCCGCGCCGCTGATCGACAAGGTACCAGGGGCCAACCTGCGCACTCTGATGCGCCAGCGCCTGCTGGAAATTACCGGTTTAAGCGGCGAAGCGGTCAGCCAGCTGGTGCACAGCGCCCCCCAGGACGCGCCGCCAGCCTACGACCCCGGCATGGATTACGACGCCATGCCGGACTATGCCGATTTCCACCAACCGCACGAGGCCTATGCGCCTCAGCAGGACTGGACACCGAAGAAACCCGGCGCCGGCGGCAAGAAATGGGATAAGAAACCCTGGAGCAAGAACGGTAAGCGCGGTGATCGCGACGAGGCCTACGCCCCGCGCACCCCGGTTGCTGTAGAAGCGCCCATGCTGATTGCGCTGCGCACGCTTATTCATCACCCGCAACTGGCGGGCAAGGTCGAGAGCGCCGATCATTTTGCGAACGAAAGCAACAGTTATGCTCAAGTGCTGATCGCCCTGATCGAGGCCGTGCAGAAAAATCCTAAGCTAAACTCTATTCAGCTGATGGCTCGCTGGCACGGCACAGAGCAAGGCCGCTTGTTGAAAGCCCTCGCGGAAAAGGAGTGGCTAATTGACGGCGACAACCTTGAACAACAGTTTTTAGACACCATTACTAGGTTATCCGCGGGTCAGCATACGCAGACTCTCGATGAACTGATCAAGAGAGCGCGGCAGCCGGGATTATCGGCTGACGAGCAAATTCAGATAGCAAAACAGATGCGCGACCTCTTAAAACAGAACGTTTGCACATCAAACCCGACCTCAGCTGGCGTGTGAGGTCATAGCTCGGGTATAATCCTCGGCTTGTTTTTTGCCCGCCAAGACCTTCAGTGGATAGGGTGTTATGTCCGGAAAAGCGCAACAGCAGTCTCGTATCAAAGAGTTGATCACCCTTGGTCGTGAGCAGAAGTATCTGACTTACGCAGAGGTCAACGATCACCTGCCTGAGGATATTTCAGATCCAGAGCAGGTGGAAGACATCATCCGCATGATTAATGACATGGGGATCCCCGTACACGAGAGTGCTCCGGATGCGGACGCCCTTATGTTGGCCGACGCCGATACCGACGAGGCAGCCGCTGAAGAAGCCGCTGCAGCGCTGGCCGCGGTGGAGACCGACATCGGTCGCACGACTGACCCTGTGCGCATGTATATGCGTGAAATGGGTACCGTCGAGTTGCTGACGCGCGAAGGCGAGATCGAAATCGCCAAGCGTATTGAAGAGGGTATCCGTGAAGTGATGGGCGCCATCGCGCACTTCCCTGGCACGGTTGACCACATTCTCTCCGAGTACACTCGCGTCACCACCGAAGGTGGCCGCCTGTCCGACGTCCTGAGCGGTTATATCGACCCGGACGACGGCATCGCGCCGCCTGCTGCCGAAGTACCGCCGCCTGTCGATGCCAAAGCCGCGAAAGCGGAAGACGACTCCGACGACGACGAGGCTGAAGCCAGCACCGATGACGAAGAAGAAGCCGAAAGCGGTCCAGACCCGATCATTGCTGCCCAGCGTTTCGGTGCGGTTTCCGATCAAATGGAAATCACCCGCAAGGCACTGAAAAAGCATGGCCGCTCCAACAAGCAGGCAATCGCCGAACTGTTGGCCCTGGCTGAGCTGTTCATGCCAATCAAGCTGGTCCCGAAGCAATTCGAAGGCCTGGTTGAGCGCGTTCGCAGTGCCCTTGAGCGCCTGCGTGCACAAGAGCGGGCGATCATGCAGCTGTGTGTGCGTGATGCACGCATGCCGCGCACCGACTTCCTGCGCCAGTTCCCGGGCAACGAAGTTGACGAAAGCTGGAGCGATGCGCTGGCCAAGGGCAAGTCGAAGTACGCCGAAGCCATTGGTCGCCTGCAGCCGGACATCATCCGTTGCCAGCAGAAGCTGACCGCGCTTGAGAACGAAACCGGTCTGACGATTGCCGAGATCAAGGACATCAACCGCCGCATGTCGATCGGTGAGGCCAAGGCCCGCCGCGCGAAGAAGGAGATGGTTGAAGCGAACTTGCGTCTGGTGATCTCCATCGCCAAGAAGTACACCAACCGTGGCTTGCAGTTCCTCGACCTGATCCAGGAAGGCAACATCGGCCTGATGAAGGCGGTGGACAAGTTCGAATACCGTCGCGGCTACAAGTTCTCGACTTATGCCACCTGGTGGATCCGTCAGGCGATCACTCGCTCGATTGCCGACCAGGCCCGCACCATCCGTATTCCGGTGCACATGATCGAGACCATCAACAAGCTCAACCGTATTTCCCGGCAGATGCTGCAGGAAATGGGTCGTGAACCGACCCCGGAAGAGCTGGGCGAACGCATGGAAATGCCTGAGGATAAGATCCGCAAGGTATTGAAGATCGCTAAAGAGCCGATCTCCATGGAAACCCCGATCGGTGATGACGAAGACTCCCATCTGGGTGACTTCATCGAAGACTCGACCATGCAGTCGCCAATCGATGTCGCCACTGTTGAGAGCCTTAAGGAAGCGACTCGCGACGTACTGTCCGGCCTCACTGCCCGTGAAGCCAAGGTACTGCGCATGCGTTTCGGCATCGACATGAATACCGACCACACCCTTGAGGAAGTCGGTAAGCAGTTTGACGTGACCCGCGAGCGGATCCGTCAGATCGAAGCCAAGGCGTTGCGCAAGTTGCGCCACCCGACGCGAAGCGAGCATCTGCGCTCCTTCCTCGACGAGTGATCCCAGAACCCCCGGCCCAGGCCGGGGGTTTTGCTATCCATTAGATAAAAACTCCCCGCAATACCCCTCCCCTGAAATGCCCGTCTACACTCGAACAATTCCCCGTGCCATAACGAGACCGTTATGCCCAGATTGCCGACCGTGATACTGCTGTCGCTGCTGACCTGGACCGCAACGGCTGGCGCGTTGACTCTTACTGATGATGAGCGTAGCTGGCTGACGGACCATCAGGAGCTGAGTCTTGGGGTGGATGCCTCATGGCCCCCCTTTGAATACCGCGATGAAGATGGCCGCTACCACGGCTTGTCGGCGGACTACGTGCGCCTGATCCAGGACCGCCTGGGCGTGCGGATAAAGCTGGTCGAGTCACCGAGTTGGAGTGCGGTCCTGGAAATGGCTCGAAGCAATCAGCTCAACCTTATCCCCAGCATCATGTCGACCCCGGAACGCCAGAATTACCTGGCCTTCACCCGGCCTTATATCGACTTCCCGATGGTGATTCTTGCCCACGAAGGCGGTGCACGGCCGCGCAACCTCAAGGACCTTTACGGGCTGAAAGTTGCCGTGGTGGAAAACTACGCGCCCCACGAGTTGCTGCGCACCCATCACCCCGATCTCAATCTGGTGGCGCTGCCTAATGTCAGCTCGACGCTGCAAGCCCTGGCAACCGGTGAAGTCGACGCGGTGGTCAGCGACCTGGCGTCCAGTGTCTGGAGTCTGCGTGAACTCAAGCTAGACGGCCTGTACGTAAGTGGCGAAACGCCTTATCGCTACCAGCTGGCGATGGGTGTCCCACGGGACGACAAGATGCTGGTGGGCATCCTGGACAAAGTCCTCGCCGACCTGAGCCCAACCGAAACTGACGCCATCCAGCAACATTGGGTAGGCAGTGCCACCGATAACCGTACCTTCTGGAACGATCTGTTGATGTACGGCCTGCCCGCCGTGCTGTTGTTGAGCACCGTATTGGCCATCGTGATTCGGATCAATCGCCGGCTCAGCTCGGAAATTTCCCGCCGGGTCGCCCTTGAACAGGAACTGCGTAGCAGTGAATACCACTACCGCGGCCTGGTGGAGAGCTTGTCGGCCATTGCCTGGGAAGCCAGCATCAGCGACTTCACTTACAGCTACGTGTCGCCCCACGCCGAGGACCTTCTCGGCTATCCACGCGCTCACTGGCTGATTCCGGGCTTCTGGCGCAACATCATTCACCCCGCCGACCTGACCCGCACCGAAACCTACTGTTATCGCGAAACCCGCGCCAACCGCGATCACAGCGTCGATTACCGGGTGATCACCGCCGATGGCCGCTGCCTGTGGGTGCGTGACATTGTCAGCCTGATCGAACACGGTCATGAACCGGTACTGCGCGGCCTCATGATTGACATCAGCGAAGCCAAGCGCACCGAAGAAGCCTTGCAGCTTTCCGAGCAGAAGTTTGCTTCAGTGTTCCAGCAGTGTCCGGACATCCTGGTCATTGCTCGGCTGTCCGATGGCTGCCTGCTGGAGGTCAATAAAGCCTTTGAAGATCAAATTGGCTTAACGGCCGCCCAGGTGATTGGTCGCAAAGGCACGGAGCTGGATATATGGGGTATACCGGGCATCGGCCCTGAATTGCTGAAGCGAGTCCAGAACACCAGTATCCACAACCTGGAAATGCCCTTCCTGCGCAGCAACGGTCAAGCCTTTACCGGGCTCATTTCTGCAGCGCCGTTCCAACTCGATACGGTCGAAGCCATTGTGGTCGTGGTACGCGATATCACCCAGCTCAAGGAAACCCAGCAACAGTTGCAGACCTCCGAAGAGAAGTTTGCCAAAGCCTTCCATGCATCACCCGATGGCCTGCTGCTCAGCCGCCAGCACGATGGCCTGCTGATTGAAGTCAACGAGGGGTTCAGCCGCATTACCGGCTTTGCCGCTGCGACTTCTCTTGACCAATCGACCCTGGAATTGGGTATCTGGGTCGACCTTAACGAGCGTAAACACATGCTGGAGCTGATGCACCGTGACGGGTTTGTCCGCGACTTCATTTGCCATATACGTCGCGCCGACGGGCAGATCCGCCTCTGCGAAGTCTCCAGCCGACCGTTGCCCATCGGCGATGACGACTGCATGCTGACCATTGCCCGCGATATTACCGAACGTCAGCTGATGCAGGAAAAACTGCAACAAGCCGCCACCGTCTTCGAGAGCACCGCCGAAGGCGTATTGATCACCGACATCCGGCAAAACATCAGCGCCGTCAACCGCGCCTTCAGCGAGATCACCGGTTACAGCGAAGCCGAGGCCCTCGGCCAAACCCCGCGCCTGCTCGCCTCCGGCCTGCACGACAGCGCGTTCTACGCGGCGATGTGGCACCAATTGACAGCCCAGGGTCATTGGCAGGGCGAGATCTCCAACCGTCGCAAGAACGGCGCGCTGTACCCCAGCTGGCTGACCATCAGTGCCGTGCGCAACCCCGATCAATTGATCACCCACTTTGTCGCCGTGTTTGCCGACATCTCCAGCCTCAAGCTGGCCCAGGCGCGCCTCGACTATCAGGCACACCACGATCCGCTGACCGGCCTGCCCAACCGCACGCTGTTTGAAAACCGGCTGCAGGCCGCCCTCAACGGTCATCAGGAAACCGGTAAACAGGGCGCGGTGCTGTTTCTTGACCTGGACCGCTTCAAGCACATCAACGACAGCCTCGGCCACCCTGTCGGCGACCTGCTGCTCAAAGACATCGCCGTGCGCCTCAAGGAACAACTGCGTGACATCGACACCGTCGCCCGCCTGGGCGGCGACGAATTCATCATCCTGCTGCCCGGCCTGCAACACGCCAATGATGCCGCGTACCTGGCCAATAAACTGCTGGCCTGCTTCACCCTGCCGTTCCAGGCCGGTGAACACGAGTTCTTTATCAGCGCCAGCATCGGCACCAGCCTGTACCCGCAGGACGGCACCGACGTCGCCACGCTGGTCAAAAATGCCGATGCCGCGATGTACCGTTCCAAGGCCAAGGGCCGTAACCGGGTCGAACACTACACCCGTGATCTCACCGCCCAGGCCAAGGAGCGCGTCGCCCTGGAGCACGAACTGCGTCGCGCCATCGAGCGTGACGAGTTGAGCCTCTACTACCAACCCAAACGAAGCCTCAAGACCCAGGCACTGATTGGCGCCGAAGCCTTGATCCGCTGGCATCACCCGACTTTTGGCGACGTACCGCCTGAACACTTCATCGCCCTGGCCGAAGAGAACGGCATGATCCTGCAGATTGGCGATTGGGTCCTGGAGCAGGCCTGTCGACAACTGCACGCGTGGCAAGGCACGTACCATGACTTCGGCTCGCTGTCGGTCAACCTTGCCGGGGCGCAACTGCGCCATCCCAACCTGCTGAGTCGCATCGAACAGCTGTTGCGCGACTACCACCTGGCCCCCGGCTGCCTGCAACTGGAGATCACCGAAAACTTCATCATGAGCCAGGCCGAAGAAGCCCTGGAAGTGCTGCACCAGCTCAAACATCTGGGTGTACAACTGGCAATCGATGACTTCGGCACTGGCTACTCGTCCCTCAGCTACCTCAAACGCCTGCCGCTGGATTTCCTGAAGATCGACCAATCCTTCGTCCGCGGCCTGCCCGATGACCCCCACGACGCCGCCATCGTGCGCGCCATCATCGCCCTGGGCCACAGCATGCAATTCACCATCATCGCCGAAGGCGTGGAAAACACCGCGCAACAAGCTTTCCTGGCCGCAGAAGGGTGCGAGCAAATGCAAGGCTACATCGTCAGCCTGCCCCTGCCACCCGAGCTTTTTGCAGCTTCCTTTCTTCGTAGACGCATTGAGGATTTTTCGGATAGCACACTAGAGAAACCATCGCTATAATCCGCGACCTGTTAAGGGCCTATAGCTCAGTTGGTCAGAGCAGAGGACTCATAATCCTTTGGTCCACGGTTCAAGTCCGTGTGGGCCCACCATATAAACCAAGGGCTGCAGCAATGCTGCAGTTTCGAGAGGGTGTTTTGGAATGCCTCCGAGGTACAGTTTCGGTACAGTCCGTGCCGATGTCTTCGGAGAACAGCATGGCAACTCTCGTAAAAACCCCATCAGGAACCTGGAAAGCGGTCATCCGAAAAGTCGGATGGCCGACAGCATCCAAAACGTTTCGCACCAAACGCGATGCAGAGGATTGGTCACGTCGAACCGAAGACGAGATGGTCAGAGGTGTCTACATCCAGCGCAGCGGATCAGAGCGGATGACCCTAGAAGCGGCGCTGAAGCGTTATCTGTCTGAGGTCACTCCTACCAAAAAGCCTTCTACTCAGAATGGCGAAGCAAGCAAGGCAAAAAAGCTCACTACCGAGCTGGGTAAATACTCCCTTGCAGCCCTCTCCAGCGAAATCATCGCAGCCTACCGTGACAAGCGACTGTCTCAGCCCGCAGCCCGCAAGCGCACATTGACCAGCAACAACACCGTTCGGCTTGAGTTGGCGCTCTTGGGACATCTTTACTCAACGGCAATCAAAGAATGGGGGCTCGGCCTCACATTCAATCCAGTTGCTTTTCAAAAAAAGATCCTGAGTGAGCAAACTTGGGAAGCAAAAAGCAAAGGCGAAAAGCTTCTACTGACAGACCTTAAAGGCAAGACATTTGCTTTCAATCGATCAGTTGATGAGAAAGGGCTGGATTGCCTGAATTGTGGCTTCGGCACAGGCATGCCTGAGTCTTGGCAGCAATTCGATCCAAACAAGTAAATTCAGACTCAAGGAGAGGTAATGACGAAAAGTTTCGCTTGGCCGCTCCTATGGAAAAGCCAGGTATTCCTTCATCGGACCGACGCGATCAAGTTTTCGCATCTTAAAAAGGTGCGCAACGTAGCGGGGCTCTGATTGCCTGCCGCTGCTTTTCGCTTAGATAGAGGGGTGCTAGACTTCTTGTCGATGTCTAGCACCCCTAGCGTTGCACCACCACAGCCCTGACCAGTCAAGACTCGACCCTCAGCTGGTCTAGGGCTTTACTTTTGCGGGCATCGAGGTGGGTGGATTGGCACTCGATGCCCGTAGCTCTTCTCCTCAGTAACTGCATTTTCGGCCTCCTCTAGGTCGTATCGGTTGTCAGCTAAACGTTGCACCACCACAGCCCTGACCAGTCAAGACTCGACCCTCAGCCGGTCCAGGGCTTTATTTTTGAGGGCATCGAGGTGGTGGATTGGCACTCGATGCCCGTAGCTCTTCTCTTCAGTAACTGCATTTTCGCTCTCCTCTAGATCGTATCGGTTGTCAGCTAAACGTTGCACCACCACAGCCCTGCCCTGTCCTGCCCAGTCAAGACTCGACCCTCAGCTGGTCCAGGGCTTTATTTTTTGAGGGCATCGAGGTGCGCGGATTGGCACTCGATGCCCGTAGCTCTCTTAAGCACTTGCCTTAGCCTTCGCTGTCCGTTTGGGCTTGCTGGATGAAGCCGGTGCCGGCGGAGATGGCGATGCTTTTTTGCTTCCTTTTGCGGCCTTGGCTGCGACTGCCTTCTCTGCTTTTTGGAGTTCTGCCCAATGGGCCTGGAATGCCTCGATATCGCCATAGGCACCAATCTCCGGGAGTCGCTCGATGAAGCGGCTATACAGGCCATCCTGAACCTTGCTGTGCTTACGCATCCACTCGACCGCAGCGTTAGGATTGGTGAGCATCACATAGTGAAATTCGCCGGATGCACCTGGCTTGGTCATGATGAAGTTCAGCTCCCGGAGCTTCTTCATCCGACGACGCCAGGTGTCCACGGCACGCTCCCCGAGAAAACCCGCTTCGGCAGCAAACGTGCTTGGATTCTCGATCGTTATGACCGGATGATCGGGCATACGCGCCCATAGACAAAACAGCACGTGCCCAGCAGGTTGTCCCTTCGAATCGGCGTCAATAATCTGCATGGCAATGGGTAGGGTCCGAGGGATCGTGCTGAAGCCATCGTGGGTTTTGCGCGTCCATTTCAACGCCTCGGAAATGTCAGGGAAGTGGACTAGCATCAGTTGCTGAGCACGTTCCGCCATCGTTAAGCGGCGTTTTGCTGACTGTTTTGCGTTGGCCATTGTGTAGCCCTTATCCGTTTTCTGTTGGGTCCAGTTTCCCGGCATTCGCTGACGATGGCAAACCGTCATTACACGCGTATATCACGCATTACTATGCACGCGAATTGACGATACAGCTTACTCAATTGCATGAAATAGCCTAACTCACTCCTTCGTATTGCGCGATATCGCGCAAATTCAGCTGAAAAAACTCATTAATTTCATAATGTTATGGCGAACCTGCGGTGCTCGTTGTGCTGAATGTACTCAGCGTGCTGTATGTGCTCGGTGTGCTGATGGGTGTAGGGTGTGGGAAGAGGGGCGTGAAATCCATTAACCCCTCCTGAAATTTTCAGAGAAGACTGTGCTGGGGTGACCTCAGTAGCGGACTTTGAAGGTCGGTGAATCCTCCGCCCGCAGCTGTCGGCGATCGTAGATCCGGGTGGTGCTGATATTCGCGTGGCCCAGCCAAGCCTGAACCTTGGCAATATCCGCCTCGTTTTCCAGGGCATTGGTCGCTGCGGTTGCCCGCAGACCATGCACTCCCAAGCCGGCCACCTCAATGCCGACTGCTTTCGCATAGCCTCCGACCATCACGTAAATACCATTCGCGGTAACGCCGGCGCCGGTCTGGCGGCCACGTAGGGGTTTGAAGAGCGGCACTTTGCTTTCTTCCTGGTGATACCCAGAAACCTGCAGATAGGCATGAATACGCTCGGCCGCGACAGGGTGCAGCGGCAGATAGCGCATCTTGCCGCCTTTACCGTGGATCTGCAGGTACTTGATGCCGCGTCGCTCCTGGATATCAGCCACCATCAATTGGGCCGCTTCCTCGCGCCGCAGGCCGTGATAGAGGAGTACCGCAAGAATTGCCCGGTCACGCAGTCCCTTGAGCGTTTCAGTATCTGGAGCATCGAGCAGCTGCTTGGCCTGGTGATCACCGAGGGCCGGTGTCTTGCCCTCGTTGCTTTCAACTCGGGGCCGTTTCACGCCATGCACGGGATTGCCTCCAGTGACCGCATTGTTCTCCAGGAGGTGATCGAACAGGCTGGCAAGCGCCGCCAGTTTGCGGCGTATGGTGGCCCCAGCCAGGCCTCGGCCTTCCAGCTGCGCGCGCCAAGCTAAAACATGGGAGCGCGTCACGGCGCGAAACTCCTCGGTGCCGACCAGACCGACAAAGCTGCAGAAGTCCTGCAGGTCATTCTGGTAAGCACGACGCGTGCGGTGGTTATCGATATTGGCGAACCACTCGACTGCGGCCGGCACGCTGGCCAACTGCTGGAACTCGACGGCTGTCAGTCGGCGTTCGCTGGAAAGGATGAGATCTGACACCTCAAACTCCCTTCAGATGTTTTTTATGGATCTCTTGGCAACGGTCAATGACTTTCTTTACGCGAGCATTAAGCAAGTAGTCGTTACGGAAACCCGGTGGGCAGATGCTTCTATCGCGCCAAAGAAAGCCGCCAAAAATGCCGCAGGGCGACGCTTCCAGTTCGAGTGAGAGTAGCACCAGGGTCATGTAGGCGTTGGGCACCTGATCTTCTTCAAATTGAACCCATTCGGTCCTCATGGTCTCCCTGACCGTTCCCGTAACGTTTTCCGGCACTGACTTGTAATGCACTAGTTTATTTCGCGCTTGCACGAGCTTAGCGAGGTGTTGGATTGCCAGACCTTTGTTGTCGAGCGATTGGCCACAAATCTGGCGGGTCAGCTTCTTCCATTTAGGTACCAAGCTCACCCTGTCCAGAGAAGGCTTGCTGGCTTCCAGATCACCCAGGGCTGTGGCCGCAAACTCAAATGCCGCCGCCTCGATGGCCATCGCAGCAAATACGATGGTCTTGATGCCGCTGACACGTGGTCCCTCATACCGGCCCAACCCACCCGTTGCGGCCTCATTCAGAAAATCCCCGAATGCTTGCTCGGCGATGTCGACATAGGTCTGCACCATCGAGCCTGCGCGGACCGGATGGATGTACCTGTGCGGTTCTAAAACATCCACCGACAGCTCCTTTTTAAAAGTGGTGATAACGTATTTTATCACCACTTATAGGCAGGCTATTTCGTGTAGCTGAGTGAGCCGGGATTAGCCCCCGACCCTTTGGTGGGACGTCACACTAATAGACCGTCTTGGGCGTCTGCGCCATCTGCGTCTGCAGCACGCTGATTTTTGATCAGTTGAGTGTTTTGAGCTTTGGTCAGCGATGCTCTGCGCTTGTTCGCACGATGAAATTTGGCGATGACAGGCATATCGCTGCCTACAAACGTCACAGGGTCTGACGGGTTGTTACGCAGATCGTTCTTGGTCATCTGCAGAGCCAGTACATCCGGATCGACGCCTTCTGCCAGAGACTGGCTGATGCGAGCCGCCACAACACCAGTACGCTCCTCCTGGTCGTGCGTTACCACCTCGAATGCATCGACGGCCTTGTCCGCGACCTTCCTGGCTTTGTTTTTAATTTCTTCAATCAAATCGGTCATGTGCTGGCTTCTCTTAGCGAGTAGTGGGTAACCAAGCCCTTAGGCTTGGAGCTTAAGACTATCTGCCGAGCGAGCTGCCGACCAGCAACGGCTGCCGACCTTAAAACCTTGAGATTTGCTTGAGAACGGCAGCGCATGCAACCCGCCCCAGGTATGCGCAAGGTATCGCCAACTGTAATATTACCTTGACATTACTTATAAATTCTTGTAATAATAGAACTACCAGACAAACGTCTGTTTTTTAGAGCGCCGCCATAAGGCGGCAATTAGGCTGTGCTTGTAAAGGCAGTCACTAAATGAGGCA
Source organism: Pseudomonas lactucae (assembly GCF_016937615.1). Classification (GTDB taxonomy): domain Bacteria; phylum Pseudomonadota; class Gammaproteobacteria; order Pseudomonadales; family Pseudomonadaceae; genus Aquipseudomonas; species Aquipseudomonas lactucae. Next base: position 39,123 of record NZ_JAFHKI010000064.1, read on the forward strand.
ATAAAATGAATAGCTTACTAAATCCATCTATGCCAGGAGCATATAAAAACCATGAAAAAGAAAAACGATACAACCGCCATCGAACGTAAACCTGATCTGCTAATAGAGTTCTACCCACACAAGGCTGTACTCAAGGAGATGGGTAAACTCCCAGATCAGGTGCGGGAAAGCTTCATCGTCAGCTTGCATCTGATGGCTAAACATCAACTGCCTGCTTGCGAGACCGATCAGTTGATCAGCATCCATAAGGATGTCTATGAACTGATAGAAAATGGATCCCCAGCTTACCGCTGTGTCTATACGATAGAAGTAACAGGTAAAATCATCGTACTGCACGCGTGCAAGAAAACCACGAATGGACCCGATCCACAAATCAAGTCCACCGTGACGCTACGCCGGAAAGCCCTGATTTCAGAGCTCAAGGCGGACGCAAAAGCGTCGAAGAAAGAGAAAAAGAAGTAAGGCTATAAATCAAGCGACGCTATCACAGCGTCGCTTTTTTTACGCTCATCACGAAAGGTTTCGCTTTGTTTTCTGGATTGAAGTCTGCGTCTACTTTGTAACCTATTCGGATTAGCATCTCCAAGAGAGTATCGATAGAAAATTTCTCTAGATAGCCTTTGAATAGATTGCTCATTCGAGGTGCGCTGACGTTCAATTTTTTTGCAGCTACAGCTTGTGACCATTCATTATCGCGAATCAATGTGATCAGAGTCATGAATAGCTGTGTTTTTAAATGCTTCATGTTGTACTCAACGGGATCCGTTGTGAACAGCTCGAATAGGTTCTGACTCATAATAAGTCCTCCCTAGGTGGAGGTCGCCTCTAGAATGAAAAGTAACAGGATTGCTCGACCTCTGAGCATGAGCGTTACCAGCCCACTGACGACAATATTATTATCTTTTCTTGTAACATTGCAAGCGTTTTCTTCTGCTTTCTTCATTTGCCACGACCTTCATGCAGACGAGAAGGTCATGTCCATCGAGCTGATTCTCGGTAGACTCCGGTCAGTGCTTACCTAGGGCGGGAAAATACGGCCTTTCTGGAGCCGAATACTGGCCAGCAAAAAATGCTACCCAGCCCTCATCGGCTATAGCTGTGAGCACACGTCCCTATCCTACTGTCAATCCGCGGCGTGAGGCTGCCGGCGCTCGCTTGAGCGTTTCACCTAACCGTTGGTCGATATCGTTAGTATGCGATACAGCTCACCTTACGAGTTCACGATGTCGGACAACGGTGATCGACTTTCAACCGAGCTGGCATGATGGATGGACAGGAACCCCACCTATTCGACTCAGGTGTCGAGCATGTCCCACTCATCACCAAGAATCCATCGAAGGGCTGATAGCTTCCCATTAATCATGCCCCACTCGAAATCGCTCCAAGGGCCGGTATCCTCGTACTTTTGACGAACCTTTTCAGCGGCGGCAAGTGCTCCTTGCAAAATCGAAGGGTGGATTTGAAATGCCGATGTCTCGTTCTCGGCACCGTTTTCACCAACGGTAATCTCACCCAACTCAATACGATGCATCATGTTCATGTGCCGGTTGTACCAAACCTTGTCGACTAACTCGTCCATGGCTCCCAGAATTTCCTGAAGGCCACGCGTCTGGTCTTCCCAGGTCCACTCGTTTTCATAGTGGAATTCCTCAAGATCTAACAGATCTTCGATAGCTGGTTTCGTGGTATTGAAATAAAGGGAGGTTTTGCCGTCGAAGATCTCTGAAAAATCATCATGGGGCTGCCTGTGATCTTTACCTGAGAAGTCGGTAACGTTGTGAGTCACGAACCTGAAACTTTCGAAATTAGCTGCCTGATCGATTCGGAACTCTTGGAAGGCCTCGGCCAGCACCGCGTCGGCAACGCTATTCTTTTGTTTGTGGAATGGAGCTCTCTTATCGATTGCTCGTTCGGCAGCCTTGATCTTGGCTGCATCTGTGATGGGTGTCTGGAAAGCCAGGTCAAACAGTTTAATCACGCGGTTGACGCTGCCTTGGGTCGCCTCCGAAAGGATTGGCAGCCGATGGTTCACATCATCAATGGTCTCCAGTGCGGCGTTTTTTCCTTCACCGCCGAATGACTGGATGATCCCTTTGACGACACGGATCTCGCTGGCAATTCGCTTGCGCGTGGACTCAATGACCTTGTCCTTGTTTCGCTCGAATTCTATACGCACAAGCTCGGGCACCAGGAGCTTAATGACTCCTTCTTCGACCAGATGCTCTATGGCAGTCAGCATTGGCAGCTCTGCTTTCTGTGTAGAAATATCCAACCAAACGCAGGTATCGAGCATTATTAAATGCATTGAAGCTCCATTTCACTTTGCTGATCGCTAGACTTTGGCGCAGCCATCCCCAGATAACGGCTCATTACCATACCTGCCACTCAGTTCACGATGTACAACCCGGTGGCAACTCGCGCAGAGACATTCCAAATCCTCCAGGCTTGTCAGATGCCCTACCGCCATTTGCGCAACCTGCACGGTTCGATGGTGTACCTCGATGCAGGCCTCTCCGTTTTCTGCGCCGTAAGTTTCAACCGGATCCATTTTGCAGCGCTCGCAATAGAGTCGCCCGTGCTTCCTCTTGAATTCAGCTTTCTTGGCAATCGACAACCCTGGGGCGCGCTCCTTCCGTAAATGAGCCACGAGCCTGGGCTGCCCCTCAGTCCACACACGATCTTCATGCAGCGGAGGCAGTGCGGGATCAGCCACCAAGGCACCTTTGGGCACTATATGAAAGCCGGCATCCTCAAGTAGTTGGAAACAGACGCTGTTAACGCCGGCGGTGAAGTGTTTTGGCAGTATCTGAAATCCCAGAGCGCGTGTAGCAGCTAAGCCAAATACTGCCTTCGGTGGCAGTCGGAGGTGTTCATCAACGATCATGTCGTAATCGGTTGACTCAGCAAAGCCAGGTGAATCAATCCCGCTGATCAGATCCTGAACAGCACGCCATATATGCTCGGCGGTGACTCCCCGAAGCACCTCAGCGGGAAGCCGATCGAGGCTCCGTAGATTTTTATCTATTGGGGTACCGCCAAGCGCAAGACTCAACGCCTGCGCATCGCCCCCAGATATCTTCATCCGAATGCGTCGAGTGGAGTTGCCTCCCGAGGACTCAGAGGACGATCGGCCGACGGTCTTCATTCGAGTGGAAAGGACTTTCACAATCTGATCAACAGGCGCCTGACTCTCCTCCGAGGTCAGTATCGTTCGCTGAGAAATGGGAATGCCCTGAACGCGGCTGCTATCAACCCAGACGCCTTCTACTGCAAACGAGACCCGCTTCAGCCTGGCCAGCAAAACAGAAAGCCCCAGAGTATATTCGGAGTTGATCGCGCCCTTACCTTTGGTACCGCCACGGCTGTGGAATACAACCTCGTCCGACTCGATTCCGAAGTGAGCATCAATTGGACTGCCATCGTCGGAAATGACCTGAAAAAACCGCGCCATGTCTGCGGCTGCTCCTTATAGTTTCAAGCGACTGGTGGTACTGCACGCGCAAGGCACATACCCTGACAAGAGGGGGCCCGTGCTCTCTGCAATCAGCTTATTCGTCTTCGCTGGTAGCCGTTTTACGCATGAGGCTTTTTCTTTCCAGCTCATCCAAATGAGCTATCACCTCCCCCATACTCTTATCTCTGCTCCACTCACCTATCACCGGTTCCTCAGGAGGCAAACCTGCATGTGAACGGAGCTTTCGGACTAACCCAGATACCTGAAGCCCTAATACGGCATAGCTCCGCCTTCTAACCCAAAAATACTCAGGATGATCCGGCGGGTCGTAATTAAATTCCTGGATTCCTTGAAGCTTGCCATGGATTTTATCTTGTTGGTCAGGAATCCGAAGAATTGAATACATCAACTCCCTGGGTAAAAGCTTCCAATCAACGTCAAGTTCCAACGGTCTAAATACGGGAACGATGGTGGTAGTTTCCCACTGACCGTCATGACCAGCTGGCCGACCGCGCGACGTACCATCGTCCATGCAAACGTCATAGCATTGGCTTGCGAACCGGTCCAAGTGCGAAACGACAATAATGCCAAGGTACGTCGTGTTCTGGCTAACCGTACTACGCTTGACCCACCACTCCTTAATCAGAACGAAAAGGTTGCCGAGCAAGACGCCGCTGATACCTGCCGCTGCTGAGATGATCGCTGAAACGTTCCCTGAGTCCATAAATGCCCCTGCGTGACCCGCATGACTGTAGCGACGTAACTGCTGATTGTAGGCGCAGAAGCCACCGACGCGTGGGAAAGAGATCGAGCCAAAAATTGACGTTCCGCTCCGATTCTAAGCATCACCTGCGGCGGGTTCCTGCCAGTCACCTGAGGGCTCTTCGAGTGATGTTTCTATTAAACCTAATGCCGCTATGTCGAGGCTTTCAGGGCAATTATAGTCAGCGAGATAATTTAGGATATTTGGGAGCTGCTAAGCGCCCACTTATAGTCGAAAGCAACCGCTTCGGGAATGGATGGCGGGGACGAGAGACAGATCACTGCCGGATACCTTTCCTTGGACTCAGTTCCGATTCACTTATGAATCCGACGGTGTGTCCGCTTGCGCACCGCGGCTCCCTGCCAACATTCCAACAGGCTCTTCAAGCGTGCTCTGAGCTGCAATATTTAAAAAACGTCCGCCTGTCACAGATCGGGTGGCAAGGATTGCCCCCGCTTCCTTGATGACCTGTTCCATAATCTGCCACTTGTTCGTTCTGACCTTCCGACGCCCTTTCATTTCGACCTCATCCGCCCGAATCACCAAAGTAATCATTTCTCGCTACGAGCCCTAGATCCTCCGATAAATCAGCGCCGTCGTCCGCACTGAATATATTCTGAATTCGCCGCTCTTGACGAAGATATGCCAGTGCTTGAAAAAAGCAGCCCTCACAGAGATGTACTTCGTAACGCTCACCGTCGTGGGAAGAGCCGAAGCCCCATTTCGCCTGAAGAGAGCCAAACTGGAACCCACCCATATCTACGCGAGTGGATGCGTCGCACACATCGCATCTGACATCAATGACTGTCTCGACTTCGACTCGTCCGATAGTTTTCATTGCCGACACCTCAATTCGCCCCATGCCCAGCTTTCATAGTCACGACGACATCGCCAAAAAGCGCCAGATACCGACGTGACTAAATAAAATCTAGCCTAGGGCGGGTCCTACGATTTTGTCACGAACGGCCATTGAGTCAGCCTATCTCGAGCTTCATCAAGAGTCTGCGAGTCGCATCGCGGTTGATGACGCCGCGTTCCATGCCTCACAGCGTATAGAAATACTAACGCCCATCCTTTAACCTGGTTTATTGCTGCATTTGAGCCGTTTTTTGTGCAAAAAAACGTAGTTTTAGCTAGGCCATTTATTAGTGGTGCGGTTGAGGTGTGTTAAAGGGAAAAAGCCGGACCCTTGGGGGAAGTGAGCGGTGGTTGGTGGGCATCAAGGCGTGGATGAGTGTTTTTTTGGACAGCTGTCCTAGGGTGCGCAATGGGGTACTGGATGGGTGTCTTCGGGGCATTCAAGGGAATCCATAAGGCATTAGCGGTGCTTTGGTGGTGCTAAGCGGGAATTGGAAGGGGCCTCGTCACCCCCGCTTTGGTCCAAAACAGCGAAAAAGCGCTTTAAGCGCTAAGGTCCGCACAAAAAAAGGCTCCATTGCCCTTCGGGTCCGTCGTTTGATACAAGCGCCTAGTTTAATCAGCAGAGGAACCAGCACCTGGGAACCAGGCTTAGGCATCCGCAGCAGCGGAGGCGTCCTATAAGTACATTGGCGGTACAGTCCCCAGTCGTAACCACTTTTACAAGACTGGCAAAAACTCAGCGTTAACAGAAGGTTAGCCCTGTTGTACCTTTGCCTACCCTCGCCTAGACTTACATGGCCTCGGAGTGTCATTCGGTGACTCATAATCCTTTGGTCCACGGTTCAAGTCCGTGTGGGCCCACCAACTCCAAAGCCGCGCATTGCGCGGCTTTCGCGTTTCTGGCGTTTGGTTTTCCACCGAACTTTCGTCACACAGACAACTCGTGCAACGCTGCCGTCGCCAGGGGGGATTCGTTTAACCAGCAAACTTCTATCAGTTTTTATGCATACCCGTTAACCGTTCTTTAGCCATTACCTGCTAACCGATACAAGCCTGTAACATGCCCGCCCATTGCCGCCCGTCACGGAGCCTCCCTTGCCTGTCCTGGATGAAATCGATCGTCAGTTGATCGCCGCGCTGCAGATCAACGCCCGCGAAAGCGTCGCCATGCTTGCCCGACAGTTGGGCATTGCGCGCACCACGGTGACGTCGCGTCTGGCGCGCCTGGAGAAAACCCAGGTGATCACCGGTTATGGCGTGCGCCTCGGGCAACGTGTGGTGGATGGCGGGCTGCAGGCGTATGTCGGGATTACCGTCCAGGCGCGTTCGGGTAAGGAAGTGCTGCGCAGGCTCAGCGCCATGGCCCAGGTGCAGCAGTTATGCGCGGTCAGCGGCGAATTCGACTATGTGGCCTGGCTGCGCACCGATTCGCCGGAGCAGCTTGATCAGTTGCTGGACCAGATCGGCAGCGTCGACGGCGTGGAGAAAACCACCACCTCGATCATCCTCAGCAATAAATTGGATCGCGGCCAACCCATCTGACCGCCAATCTCGTCACTTTGACTAAAAATAGTTCATTACGACGACACTTTGCGTCTTATTAACGGACGCAACGCTCCCTAAACTGGCTGCCATCTTTTCCTATACTCAACGGGTCGCCCCCGTCGAGTCGCCAGTAAGGTCAGCCATGAGCATTCCGTCCAGTACACTCAGCAAGCCCCATCGCCACCCTGCAGACGGTAAAAAACCCATCACCATCTTCGGCCCGGATTTTCCGTTCGCCTTCGATGACTGGATCGAGCACCCCGCCGGCCTCGGCAGCATTCCCGCCGAGCACCATGGCGCGGAAGTGGCGATTGTCGGCGCGGGGATCGCCGGGCTGGTCGCCGCCTATGAGCTGATGAAACTGGGTCTCAAACCTGTGGTGTACGAAGCTTCGAAAATGGGCGGCCGTCTGCGTTCCCAGGCCTTCGAAGGCGCCGAAGGCATCATCGCCGAGTTGGGCGGCATGCGTTTCCCGGTGTCGTCCACCGCGTTTTACCACTACGTCGACAAGCTCGGCCTGGAAACCAAACCGTTTCCCAACCCGCTCACTCCGGCCTCCGGCAGCACCGTGATCGACCTCGAAGGCGAAACCCATTACGCACAAAAGCTCTCCGACTTGCCTGCACTGTTCCAGGAAGTGGCTGACGCCTGGGCCGATGCCCTGGAAGCCGGCTCGCAGTTCGGCGATATCCAGCAAGCCATCCGCGACCGCGATGTGCCGCGTCTGAAAGCACTGTGGAACAAGCTGGTGCCGCTGTGGGACGACCGCACCTTCTACGACTTCGTCGCCACCTCCAAGGCCTTTGCAAAGTTGTCGTTCCATCACCGTGAAGTGTTCGGCCAGGTCGGTTTCGGCACAGGTGGCTGGGACTCCGACTTTCCCAACTCAATGCTGGAAATTTTTCGCGTGGTGATGACCAACTGCGATGATCACCAACACCTGGTGGTCGGCGGCGTGGCGCAAGTACCCATGGGCATCTGGCGCCATGTACCGGAGCGCTGCGCCCACTGGCCGGCCGGCACCAGCCTCAGTTCGCTGCACAGCGGCGCGCCTCGCGCGGGGGTCAAGCGTATTGCCCACGCGGCGGATGGCCGTTTCGCGGTGACCGACAACTACGGCGACACCCGCGAATACGCCGCGGTGCTGACCACCTGCCAGAGCTGGCTGCTGACCACCCAGATCGAGTGCGACGAAACCTTGTTCTCGCAAAAGATGTGGATGGCCCTGGACCGCACACGCTACATGCAATCGTCGAAAACCTTCGTGATGGTCGACCGCCCGTTCTGGAAAGACAAAGATCCGGAAACCGGCCGCGACCTGATGAGCATGACGCTCACCGACCGCCTGACCCGCGGCACTTACCTGTTCGACAACGGTGACGACAAGCCGGGGGTGATCTGCCTGTCGTATTCGTGGATGAGCGACGCACTGAAAATGCTGCCGCAGCCTATCGATAAACGCGTGAAACTGGCGCTCGACGCCTTGAAGAAGATCTATCCGAAAGTCGATATCAAGGCGCGCATCATCGGTGACCCGATCACCGTGTCCTGGGAGGCCGACCCGCACTTCCTCGGCGCGTTCAAAGGTGCCCTGCCCGGCCACTATCGCTACAACCAGCGGATGTATGCGCACTTCATGCAGAAGGACATGCCCGCCGAACAACGTGGGATTTTTATCGCAGGGGACGATGTTTCATGGACGCCCGCCTGGGTCGAAGGCGCAGTACAGACTTCGCTGAACGCGGTATGGGGCATCATGACTCACTTCGGCGGCAGCACTCACGCCGAGAACCCAGGCCCAGGTGACGTGTTCGATGAAATCGGGCCGATCAGCCTGCCCGAGTAAGGAGCCAAGCCATGCGTGTCGCCCTGTATCAATGCCCGCCGCTACCGCTGGATGTGGCCGCTAACCTCAAGCGCCTGCACCAATTGGCGCATGAGGCCACCGACGCCGATGTCCTGGTGCTGCCAGAAATGTTCCTCACCGGCTACAACATCGGTGCCGAGGCGGTCGGCGCCTTGGCCGAGGCGCAGGACGGGGAGTCTGCGCAAGCCATTGCCGAAATCGCGCAAAACGCCGGGTTGGCCATTCTCTACGGCTACCCGGAGCGCGCCGGCGATGGGCAGATCTACAACGCCATACAGTTGATCGACGCCCACGGCCAGCGCCTGTGCAATTACCGCAAGACCCATCTGTTCGGCGACTTGGACCATACGATGTTCAGCGCCGGCGACGATGACGCCCCACTGGTGGCACTCAATGGCTGGACGCTGGGGTTCCTGATCTGCTACGACCTGGAGTTCCCGGAAAACACCCGGCGCCTCGCCGTGGCCGGCGCCGAACTGATCCTGGTGCCCACCGCCAATATGGTGCCGTTCGACTTTGTCGCCGACGTCACCGTGCGGGCGCGGGCCTTTGAAAACCAGTGCTATGTGGCCTACGCCAATTATTGCGGGCACGAAGGTGAGATTCAGTACTGTGGGCAAAGCAGTATCGCCGCGCCGAATGGCCAGCAAATCGCCCTGGCCGGCCTGGACGAAGCCTTGATTGTCGGCACGCTGGAGCGCCAAGCGATCCTCGACGCCCGCGCCGCCAACGACTACCTGCAAGACCGCCGTCCCGAGCTGTACGGCGCGCTGAACAAGCCCTGATCCAGCGGGTTTGCCAGCGGTTTGTTAGCATAGCCACTTCCTACGTTTTGGAAGTGCCCATGTCTGCGCCGGTCTACCCTCACCCCTTGCATCTGACCCTGCCCAATGGTCTGCGGGTTTCCCTGCGTCACGCGCCGCGCTTGAAGCGTTGCGCGGCAGCGTTAAGGGTGGCTGCCGGTAGCCACGACGTGCCATTGGCCTGGCCTGGGCTGGCGCATTTTCTTGAGCATCTATTGTTTCTCGGCACAAAGCGTTTTCCTGCGGCCGAAGGGTTGATGGCTTATGTGCAGCGCCACGGCGGCCAGGTGAACGCCAGCACCCGCGAGCGCACTACGGACTTCTTTTTTGAACTGCCCGTGCCGACTTTCGCCGATGGCTTGGATCGATTGGCGGACATGCTGACTCATCCGCGTTTGGCGATGGACGATCAACTGCGCGAGCGCGAGGTGCTGCACGCGGAATTTGTCGCCTGGTCCCAGGATGCCAAGGCGCAGCAGCAGGTGGCGCTGCTGGAAGGCTTGGCGGCGGATCATCCGCTGCGCGGCTTTCATGCGGGCAACCGCGACAGTCTGCCGGTGGAGCGTGAGGCCTTTCAGCAAGCGCTGCAGGAGTTCCACGCGCACTTCTATCAGAGCGGGCAGATGACCTTGAGCCTTGCCGGCCCGCAATCACGGGTAGAGCTCGAAGCGCTGGCGCGGCGGTTCAGCGAGCAACTGACCTCAGGACCTTTGCATCCTCAGGCTGCTCCACCTGCATTGATGCAGGGCCAGGCGCACCGCTATCAACACAGCGCCGATCAGCATCTGCATCACGTCATCGCCTGCGACGCGCCGCGTGACGCATTGGATTTTCTGTGTACCTGGCTCAATGCCCCGGCATCCGGCGGCCTGCTCGCCGAGCTGAGAACACGCGGGCTGGCCACCGCCGTGCAGGCGTCGGTGCTGTACCACTTCGCCGGGCAAGCGCTGCTGGATATCGACGTTACGCTCAACACCCACGACGCGTCGGCGACACAGATCGAGGCGCTGCTGCACGACTGGCTGAGCTTTTTCGCACACAGCGACTGGGCGCCACTGCGCGAAGAATTCGCCCTGCTCAACGCTCGTCAACAACAGGTCCAGGGCGCCCTGGCATTGGCCCGAAACGACAGCGAAGACCTTTCGGAAGCGGGCGTGACCGCGCTCAAGGCCGTGCTCGATTCGCTGCACCTGCCGCCCGCCGAACACCTATGGCAATTGCCGCCGAACAACCCGTTCCTGCGCCCACCGATAGAGGAGGCGCGCGCCGGCCTGATACGCGGCCAAACCAGCGCCCACCGTGGCTTACGTACCTTCGCTCAGGACCGCACGCGAGGACGGCGTGAAGCATCGGCGCTGACCTTCAGCCAGGCCCTGGCGGACGACAGCGACGAAGGCGCGCTGTACGTGCACTGGCGATTTGATGCGCTGGCGCCAGTCGGGCTGGAAAATGCCCATCAGACCCTGCGTGAAAACGCTCGCCAGGCAGGCGTCGAATTGTCATTCGATACCGCCGGTAATGAAGGGTGGGTCAAGATGGTCGGCCTGCACGCCCCCATGCCTGCCGTGCTCGACGCATTGGCGCACAGCCTCGCTCAGCCCTGCGAGACACCTGCGCGCCCAACCCCGATGATCGCCATCCGCGAGTTGCTCAAGGCGCTACCGGCATGCTGCACCGGCGCCCCTTGCGAACCCCGTGCAACGCCCGCGTCATGGAGCACTGCACGCTGGCACGGGCTCGGCCTGGGTCTACCCGCCGCCTGTGAAGCGCTGATAAAAACCGCTGCCGCCCGGCTGCCGGGGCAACCCACACGCCTTCAAACCGCGCCCCCAGCCGCCAGCGCCCAACGCGTGTGGCATGAAGTCAAAACCGACACCACCGAAGCGGCCCTGCTGCTGTTTTGCCCGACACCAAGCCAGACCCTGGCCGATGAAGCCTCATGGCGCCTGCTCGCTCATCGGCTGCAGGGGCCGTTCTACCAGCGTCTGCGGGTAGAACTGCAAATCGGCTATGCCGTGTTCAGCGGCATCCGGCAGATCAACGGACAAACCGGCCTGCTGTTGGGCGTGCAATCGCCTACCGTGTCGCTGGCGGGGATCGTTGATCAACTGCGGGCGTTCCTCGCCGACTTGCCGACGCTGATCGAAGACAGCGACGACATGGGCAACCTGGCCCTGGCGCAGCAGTTTTCAGCCCAGTCGCTGCCCACCTCCCAAGCCGCCGAACTGTTGTGGCACGCGCACCTGGCCGGCCATCCGTCGGGTTACCTGGAGCAGCTCCAACACCTTGTCCAGAACCGTACACACGACGATCTGCACCACGCGGCGCGGCAATTGAACGACGCGGCAGGCGGCTGGCACTGCGTCGCCAATGGCCCCGCCATCGGCGAGGCCTGGAAGGCGGTGGGCTGATCATTGCCAACCCTGCAACAGGCTTTTTCCATCAAGACAGCGCTAACTTGATCAGAATTGCGTAACATTCCCACGCACACATCTGAACATCTCCGTCTGGAGGTGGACTATATGTATTACTTGGTAGTAAACGTCCCATCCCTTCGTAGGAGTAAGAATATGACTTGGTCCAAACCTGCTTACACTGATCTGCGCATCGGCTTCGAAGTCACCATGTACTTCGCCAGCCGTTAATCCGCTGGGTAATACAACGCCTCGGTTCGCCCGGGGCGTTTTTGTTTTGAGCTTTGCGTGATGGAGCAATCATGTTTGTCCAGATTCTAGGTTCTGCCGCCGGCGGTGGTTTCCCACAGTGGAATTGCAACTGCGTGAACTGCGCAGGTTTTCGTGACGGCAGCCTGCGGGCGCAGGCGCGGACCCAGTCGTCCATCGCGATCTCCGACGATGGTGTCAATTGGGTGCTGTGCAACGCCTCCCCGGATATTCGCGCGCAACTGCAAGGGTTTGCGCCGATGCAACCCGGCCGCGCCCTGCGTGATACCGGTATCGGCGCGATCATCCTGATGGACAGCCAGATCGACCACACCACCGGCCTGTTGAGCCTGCGCGAAGGCTGCCCGCACCAGGTGTGGTGCACCGACATGGTCCATGAAGACCTGAGCACCGGCTTCCCGCTGTTTACCATGCTCACCCACTGGAACGGCGGCCTGGCCTGGAACCGTATCGAGCTGGATGCCAGCTTCAGCATCCCGGCCTGCCCGAACCTGCGCTTTACCCCGCTGCCGCTGCGCAGCGCCGCACCGCCCTACTCGCCGCATCGCTTCGATCCGCACCCGGGCGACAACATCGGCCTGATCGTCGAAGACTCGCGCACCGGCGGCAAACTCTTCTATGCCCCGGGGTTGGGCAAGGTCGACGCGCCGTTGCTGGAGATCATGGCCGGCAGCGATTGCCTGCTGGTGGACGGTACAATGTGGGACGACGATGAAATGCAGCGCCGTGGCGTCGGCACCCGCACCGGGCGCGAAATGGGCCACCTGGCGCAGAACGGCCCCGGCGGCATGCTTGAAGTGCTTGAGCAGCTACCCAAGCAGCGCAAGGTGCTTATCCACATCAACAACACCAACCCTATCCTCGATGAAGACTCCCCCGAGCGCGCGGAGCTGGTACGGCGCAATGTCGAAGTGGCTTACGACGGCATGAGCATCCAATTGTAGGAGCAACGCAAATGACTGACACACCGCTGACGCCCGCCGAGTTTGAAGCGGCCTTGCGGGCCAAGGGCGCCTTCTACCATATCCATCACCCCTATCATGTGGCGATGTATGAAGGCCGCGCCAGCCGCGAACAGATCCAGGGCTGGGTCGCCAACCGCTTCTACTACCAAGCGAACATTCCCCTGAAGGACGCCGCGATCCTGGCCAACTGCCCGGACCGCGAGATTCGTCGCGAGTGGATTCAACGCCTGCTCGACCATGACGGCGCACCCGGTGAAGACGGCGGCATTGAAGCCTGGCTGCGCCTGGGCCAGGCGTCGGCCTCGACCCCGACCAACTGCGTTCCCAGGAATTGGTGCTGCCCGGCGTGCGGTTTGCGGTGGATGCTTACGTCAACTTCGCCCGTCGCGCCAGTTGGCAGGAGGCTGCCAGCAGCTCATTGACCGAACTGTTCGCGCCGCAGATCCATCAATCGCGCCTCGACAGCTGGCCGCAGCACTATCCGTGGATCGACCCGACCGGCTACGAATATTTCCGTACCCGCCTGGGCCAGGCACGTCGCGATGTCGAGCACGGCTTGGCGATCACTCTGCAGCACTACACCACCCGCGAAGGCCAGGAGCGCATGCTGGAGATTCTCCAGTTCAAGCTGGACATCCTGTGGAGCATGCTCGACGCCATGAGCATGGCCTATGAACTCAAACGCCCGCCCTATCACAGCGTGACCGAGCAGCGGGTCTGGCATAAAGGGATCGCCCTATGACCTTTGATCGCAGCAAAATACCGACCTGGCGCCCGGGCTACCGCTATCAATACGAGCCGGCGCAAAAAGGCCATGTGCTGCTCTATCCCGAAGGCATGATCAAGCTCAACGACAGCGCGGCGTTGATCGGCGGTTTGATCGATGGCGAGCGCGACGTGGCCGCGATCATCGCCGAGCTGGATAAACAATTTCCTGGTGTGCCTGAGCTCGGTAACGACATCGAGCAATTCATGGAGGTCGCCCGTGCTGAGCACTGGATCACCCTTGCCTGAGAAACCAGCCATTGGTCTGCCGCTGTGGCTGTTGGCCGAGCTGACCTACCGCTGCCCGTTGCAGTGCCCGTACTGCTCCAACCCGCTGGATTTCGCCGAGCAGGGTAAGGAACTGAGCACCGAGCAGTGGATCAGGGTCTTTCGCGAAGCCCGCGAGATGGGCGCCGCGCAGCTGGGTTTTTCCGGCGGTGAGCCGCTGGTACGCCAGGACCTCGCGGAATTGATCGCCGAGGCGCGCAAACTGGGGTTCTACACCAACCTGATCACCTCCGGCATCGGCCTGACCGAGCAGAAAATCAGCGATTTCAAGAAGGCCGGTCTGGACCATATCCAGATCAGCTTCCAGGCTAGCGATGAACAGGTGAACAACCTGCTCGCCGGCTCGAAAAAAGCCTTCGCGCAAAAGCTGGCAATGGCCCGTGCGGTGAAAGCCCACGGCTATCCGATGGTGCTGAACTTCGTCACCCATCGGCACAATATCGACAAGATCGACCGCATCATCGAGCTGTGCATCGCGTTGGAAGCGGACTTCGTCGAACTTGCCACCTGCCAGTTCTACGGCTGGGCGCAGCTCAACCGTGTGGGTTTATTGCCCACTCAGGAGCAACTGGTACGCGCCGAACGCATCACCAACGAATACCGCACCAAGCTCGAGGCTCAAGGCCACCCGTGCAAGCTGATCTTCGTGACGCCGGATTATTACGAGGAGCGCCCGAAGGCCTGTATGAACGGCTGGGGCAGCATTTTTCTGACGGTCACACCGGACGGCACCGCCCTGCCCTGCCACGGCGCCCGACAGATGCCGGTGCAATTTCCCAACGTGCGCGACCACAGCATGCAACACATCTGGTACGACTCGTTTGGCTTCAACCGCTTTCGCGGCTACGACTGGATGCCCGAGCCGTGCCGTTCATGCGATGAAAAGGAAAAGGACTTCGGCGGCTGCCGATGCCAGGCTTTCATGCTCACCGGCGACGCCAGCAATGCCGACCCGGTGTGCAGCAAGTCGGAGCATCACGCATCATCCTTAACGCGCGGGAAGAAGCCGAACACGCCACCCAGACCATCGAGCAACTGGCCTTTCGCAATGAGCGCAACTCACGGCTCATCGCAAAAGGCTAAGGGCCTCAACGCTTGGCGATGATGTACACCGCGTGGATGATGCCTGGGAAGTAACCGCACAAGGTCAGCAGAATATTCAGCCAGAACGCGCCGCCGAAGCCTACTTGCAGGAACACACCCAGTGGCGGCAGCAGAATGGCGATGATGATACGAATGAAATCCATGGGTCAGCTCCAGAAAATCGGCTCGTGTGAGCCGTGTAGCTAATCGACCCTGGGGGTTCGTGAGGGTTCAGTGAATTCTGGCATTACGCCATCCTGTAATAAGCAGACAAAAAAACGCCCCCGGCCAAAATAATCCGGCTGGAGGCGCCGCGTATGCCGCGAGACGGTTCAGGAATAAGAGATTAAACGGCGATGCCCTTGCGGCATTGCAGTTGCGCGGTGCGCACGCGGGAAAACGCGCGGGCCAGGCGCAGGAGCATTTCGTCGATGTTGCTTTTGCTCACGGTGAGCGCCGGGGTGAAGCGCAGGCAGTCGGGTTGCGACGCAGTGAGGATCAGCCCTTCGTGCAGCGCGGCTTTTACCACGGCATCTGCGCAATCATCCGACAAGGTCAGGCCCCACATCAGGCCCTGACCACGCAGTTGGCCGTGATCGTAGCGATGAGCCAGGCGCGCCAGTCCTTCGCCCAGATACAGACCGGACTCGCGCACATGCTCAAGAAAGCCGTGCTCCAGCACCGCGTCGAGTACCGCCGCGCCGGCCGACGCCATCAGCGCGTTGCCATGATGGGTGCCGTCCAACTCACCCACTTCAAAACAGCATGCGTTGCCGCGTGCCAACAGTGCCGCCAGGGGCACGCCGCCGCCCAGGCCTTTACCGAGGGTGATGATGTCGGCGCGCACGCCGTATTGCTGTTCGGCAAGCAACGTACCGCAACGGCCAAGACCGGTTTGCACTTCGTCAAGGATCAGCAGGATGCCCAGTTCACGGCACAGCCGCTCGACGCCCTTCAAGTAATGCTCGGTGGCGGGCATTACGCCGACGCCCTGAAGCGGTTCGAGCAGGATGGCCACCGTTTGCGCATCCACGGCTGCGTGCAGCGCCGGCAGGTCATTGAACGGCACGTGGCTGAAACCGGGCAATTGCGGCTCGAAGCGGTTTTCCAAGGCTTGCGCCGACGCCGCCAGCGTCGCAAAGCTGCGGCCATGGCAACCGTTGCTGGCGCTGATAATGCGGTATGCGCCACCACGATGCAGTTGGCCCCATTTGCGCGCCAGCTTGATAGCCGCTTCACAGGCTTCCGCGCCGCTGTTAAGCAGATAGGCTTGGTCACTGCCGGTACGGTGGCACAACCGCTCGACGAGATTGAGTTGGGTGCGGTTATGCAGGCCCATGCCGGGGTTGATCAGCGCTTGTGTCTGCTGGTTCAGGGCGCTGATCAGCACCTGTGGGCTATGACCGAGGCTGTTCGCGCCATTACCCTGACTGAAGTCCAGATAAGCGCGGTCGTCACTGTCCCACAGCCAGGAACCCTGGCCACGCGAAAAGACTTGAGGCGGCCTGGCCACGGTGGGCATCAGCGGTTCACTGGACGCATCATCCGTTGCGTCCATCACCAGATCATCCAGGCTTGGCGTGGGGCGACGCCGGCTGAACAGGTTCACAGATCACCCCCGATAGCAACCAAGCCTGGTGCAAACACCACCTGTGGATTGTTTGCCTTGCCTATGTAAACGCTATCAACCCAAACACTCTTCATTGCCCGATCCGGCCCTGTAAGCCCTGCGAATAGGCGCTAGACTAGGCGTCTGGTGGGCCGACGGCCATTTCGATTTTGCAGCTTTTTCGATAAGAAAGACTTATGGATTTCAAGCAACTGCGTTATTTCGTCGCGGTGTATGAAGAAGGCCATGTGGGCCGTGCCGCTGAACGTCTGTCGATCTCCCAACCGGCCTTGTCGCAACAGATCCGCCAGTTGGAGCAGAACCTGGATGTGAGCCTGTTCGAACGCAGCAGCAAGCGACTATTGCCGACCCTTGCGGCCCATACCTTGTACAACCACGCGTTGCCCTTGATTGATGGCATGCAACAGGCCGTCGAGGCGCTGCGTAACTTCAAGGGCCAGGCGTTGCGCACCCTGGCCATCGGCGTGCTGCAAACCGTGCACACCAGCCTGGTGCCGCAAATGCTTGAACGCGTGCGCAAGGCCCAGCCGCACCTGGTGGTGCAGATCTACGAATTGACCGGTATTGAGATTGAACGGCGCTTGCTCAACGGTTCGCTGGACATCGGCATCAGCTATCTACCGCCACGTCAGCCAGGGCTGCATGGGGTGTTGTTGTATGAGGATGAGTTGAAGGTGGTCATCCCCGAAGACCATCCCCTGCGCGAGTTCAAGAAAGTCTCGCTGAAACAGGCTGCCGAGTTGCCGATGTTATTGCTGGGGGAAGAGTTTCAGGTCAGGCAGATCTGGCAGGGGCAACTCGCCAACCTCGGGCGACGGCCGCAGGTGCAAGCGGAGCTCAATACCATGGTGGGAATCCTAGACAGCCTGCCCAACACCCGCTTGGCCACCGTGCTGCCGGGGCGCTCCCAGGACGAACACAACAGCCAGTCGTTGCTGTGGAAACCATTGAGTGAGCCGAGGGTGCCGTTGAAAGTCGGCCTGGTATGCCGCGATGTGCAACGCCAGCAAGCCACGATGGCGCTGCTGCGCACCTTGCTCGAAGACGTGATGAATGCCCCGCCGGCGCCCGCCTGACTTTTTCGCGGGCAAAAGAAAACCCCGCCGAAGCGGGGCTTTGCAGACTGTTTCCCTGACATCCATTTCACTCCGCCGTCCTGGCAGAATCCTACGTGTCCGTGTTGTTGCTTTGCGCTTCCTGCGCGACGTCCATGTGAAGTAGATTATCGATGGATCCAATGTGGCGATAGAGGACGAATAGCAGTACGTCATGTAAGAGAATGCTTACACGCCCTCCAAGCCTTTAAAACAGTGCCTCATCCAGCAAAAACAGCGATTCGCTGCCGGCTTTTACCGACGCATTCAATGAGTGAATACGCGGTAACAGACGGGCGAAGTAGAATCGCGCCGTGCCCAGCTTGCTGGCGTAGAAGTCGTCTTCGGCTTCTTTGCCCAAAGCAGCCTTGGCCATGCGCGCCCACATGTAGGCATAGGCCATGTAACCAAACGCATGCAAATACTCGACCGAAGCCGCGCCGATTTCATTCGGATTGGCCTTGGCGCGGTCCAGCACCCAGGCGGTCAGTTCGTCGAGGTTGTCCACCGCTGCGCTCAGCGGCTTGGTGAACTCGACCAATTCGGCGCCCGCGTCGGCGATGAACTGGCGGATCTCGTCGGCAAACAAGCGATAGAACGCACCGCCGCTGCCGACGATCTTGCGTCCCATCAAGTCCAGGGCCTGAATGCCGTTGGTGCCTTCGTAGATCTGGGTGATGCGCACATCACGCACCAGTTGCTCCTGGCCCCACTCACGGATGTAGCCATGACCGCCCAACACTTGCTGGCCGAGCACAGTGGTTTCCAGGCCCAGGTCGGTCAGGAACGCCTTGGCCACCGGGGTCAGTAACGCCACCAGGTTGTCCGCACGCTCGCGGGCGGCGGCGTCGTCGCTGAACTTGGCGATGTCCAGTTGCGTCGCCACGTAGGTGGAGAATGCCCGGCCGCCTTCGTTCGAGGCTTTCATGGTCAACAGCATACGACGCACGTCCGGATGCACAATGATCGGGTCGGCAGCTTTGTCTTTCGCCTGAGCGCCCGTTGGCGAGCGGCTTTGCAGACGATCACGCGCATATTCGATAGCGTTCTGGTAAGAACGCTCGCCGGACGCCAAGCCCTGGATACCCACCCCCAGGCGCTCGTAGTTCATCATGGTGAACATCGCCGCCAACCCACGGTTCGGCTCGCCCACCAGGTAGCCCACGGCTTCGTCGAAGTTCATCACGCAGGTGGCGGATGCCTGGATGCCCATCTTGTGTTCGATCGAACCACAGCTCACCGGGTTACGCGCACCGAGGCTGCCGTCGGCGTTGACCATGAATTTTGGCACCAGGAACAACGAGATGCCCTTGGGACCGGCCGGTGCGTCCGGCAGTTTGGCCAACACTAAGTGGATGATGTTTTCGGTGAGGTCGTGTTCGCCACCGGTGATAAAAATCTTGGTCCCGCTGACGGTGTAGGAACCGTCCGCCTGCGGCTCGGCCTTGGTACGGATCATCCCCAGGTCGGTGCCGGCATGGGCTTCGGTCAGGCACATGGAGCCGGCCCACTCGCCGGAGTACATCTTCGGCAGATAGGCGGCCTTGAGTTCCTCGCTGGCGTGCGTTGCGATCGACACACAGCGCCGGACGTCAGCATCGGGTACAGGCCGAACGCCAGGCTCGACGAGTTGATCATCTCTTCAACCTGGGCCGACACAGCCTTGGGCATGCCCATGCCGCCGAAGGCCGGGTCACCGCCCACACCGACCCAGCCGCCTTCAGCGTAGGTTTTGTAGGCCTGTGGAAAACCGTCCGGAGTAAACACGACTGTGTCTTCCCAACGGCAACCTTGCTCATCGCCGCCGCGGCTGAGCGGGGCGATGGATTTGGCGGTGACCTTGCCGGCTTCTTCGAGGATCGCCTCGACGGTTTCGGCGTCAACGGTGTCTGCCAACGCCGGCAATTGGGCCCAAGTATTGGCAACCTCAAACACTTCGTTGAGGACGAAGCGCATATCACGCAGCGGCGCTTTGTAATCAGCCATGGCAAACCTCGTGAGAACGTGAAAAGTGATTCGATAGGATCTGTTTTACAGGCTCCGAGTGTACCCGAACAACTTTTCAGACACATAGGGTCCACTTGTGACTGGCTGGTATTTTTAAGTCACTACAACGCAAACGCCTCCGCAGGCAGACTCATCAGGCACTCACTGCCCGCTTCGACAGCGGCGCGGTGGGTGGCGGTACGTGGCAGCAGGCGCTTGAAATAGAACTCACAAGTGGCCAGCTTGGCCCTGGCAAACTCGGCATCGTCGTGTGCCTGCGCGGCAATCGCCATGCGCAACCACAGGTAGGCGAGGATGATGTACCCGCTGTACATCAAGTAATCCACCGCGGCGGCGCCGACTTCATCCGGATTCTTCAGCGCAGCCATGCCGACCTGGGTGGTCAGTTCGCCCCACTGCTGGTTCAGTTGATTGAGCTGCGCCACATAGGAATTGAGCTGCGCATGTTCGGCATTCGCGGCGCAAAACTTATGCACGATTTTGGTAAACCCGCGCAGCAACTTGCCCTGACTGCCCAGCACCTTGCGCCCCAGCAGGTCGAGGGCCTGGATGCCATTGGTGCCTTCATAGATCGGCGCGATACGCGCATCACGCGCCAGTTGCTCCATGCCCCACTCGCGGATGTAACCGTGGCCGCCGAAGACCTGCATGCCGTGGTTGGTCACCTCCAGCCCGGTATCGGTCATAAAGGCTTTGCAGATCGGCGTGAGGAACGCCAACAGGTCTTCGGCCTCCTGGCGCTGGCCGGCGTCGCTGCTCAGGTGCGCGGTATCAAGCAACTGCGCGGTGAAATAGGTGAGTGCGCGATTGCCTTCGTTGAAGGCCTTCATGGTCAGCAGCATGCGGCGCACGTCCGCATGGACGATGATCGGGTCGGCAGCCTTGTCCGGGGCCTTGGCGCCGGTCAGCGAGCGCATTTGCAGGCGGTCGTTGGCGTATTTGATCGCGCCCTGAAAGCTCGCCTCGCCGTTGCACAGGCCTTGCATGCCGGTGCCCAGGCGGGCGTGGTTCATCATGGTGAACATGCAGTTGAGGCCCTTGTTGGCCTCGCCAATCAAAAAGCCCTTGGCGCCGTCGAAGTTCAGCACACAGGTGGCCGAGGCCTTGATGCCCATCTTGTGCTCGATGGCGCCACAGTGCACCGCGTTGCGCTCACCCGAGTCGGCGTGGAACTTGGGCACGATAAACAGGGAAATGCCCTTGGTGCCCGCCGGTGCGTCCGGCAATTTGGCCAGCACCAGGTGGATGATGTTGGCGCTCATGTCGTGTTCGCCGGCCGAGATGAAGATCTTGCTGCCGGTCACCGCATAGCTGCCATCGGCCTGGGGCACGGCGCGGGTCTTGATCAGGCCCAGGTCGGTACCGCAATGGGCTTCGGTAAGGCACATGGTGCCGGTCCATTCGCCGGCGGTGAGCTTGTTCAGGTAGGTGTCTTTCTGCTCGACGGTGCCGTGGGCGTGGATCGCCGACATTGCGCCATGGGTAAGGCCCGGATACATGCCCCAGGAGGTATTGCTGGAGCCGATCATCTCGCTGAGCACCAGCCCCAGGGACTGCGGCAAGCCCTGGCCACCGTAGGCCGGGTCTGCCGCCACACCATGCCAGCCGCCTTCCACGTACTGGGCGAAGGCTTCCTTGAAGCCCTTGGGCGTGGTGACCACGCCGTTATCGAAATGGCAGCCTTCTTCATCGCCGCTGCGGTTGAGCGGCGATAGCACGTTCTCGCAGAACTTCGCGCCTTCTTCGAGGATCGCGCTGACCATGTCCGGGCTGGCGTCGGTTGCGCCCAACGCGGCGTAGTGGCCGTGGAAATCAAACACGTTGTCGATCAGAAAGCGCATGTCGCGCAGGGGAGCTTTGTACTCAGGCATGGTCATGTCTCCGGCAGCAGATCCTTGCAACCTACTGCCGGCCCGCGCCTCAGACAATCATTGTAGAACCGCTGAATACAGCGCCATCACTCAACCGGCGGCGCTCTGCATGCGCACCGCGCCACGCCGTGTCTGCCCGGCCGCTACCACGCAGTTACGCCCCGCGCCCTTGGCGGCGTAAAGCGCCTCGTCGGCGGACTTGAGCACTTCTTCGGGCGTGCGTTGCTCCACCTGGCGTTCGGCCACGCCGATGCTGATCGTCACCGACACACTCGATGCACCGCCGGCCGCGCGACGCTGCCGGCCCTGGAAATCGTCCTGGGGGCGATTGTCCGGGTTACGCAGTTTGATAGCGTAATCGGCGATGATCTGGCGCAGTTCCTCAAGGTGCGGCATGCACTCATCCAGGGTCTTGCCGGCATACACCACGGCGAACTCCTCGCCGCCGTAGCGATAGGCACGCCCGCCACCGCTGACCTTGGACAGTTTGCTCGCCACCAGGCGCAGCACCTGATCGCCCACGTCGTGACCATGGGTGTCGTTGAAGCGCTTGAAATGATCGACGTCGGTCATCGCCAGCACGTAATTGCGCCCCAGCCGTTGCATGCGTTCGTTGAGCGCGCGACGCCCCGGCAACCCGGTCAGTTCGTCGCGAAACGCCATTTGATAAGCCTCGTGGGCCACGCCCGCGGCGATCATCAACATCACCTGGCTGCACATGATATTGAGGGTGAACGGCAGGATGAAGGTTTTCGGCAGCATCCAGAACAGCCCCAGCAAGCCCACCAATTGCGCCGCATGCAGCGGACGCGGTTGGTACCAGTACTGTGCCGCGAGGGTCAAAAAGCCGATCAGGAACATCGGGTACGACAGTTGGATCAGGTTCATCCAGCTGCCATGCAGCGCCGGCCAGCGAATCTCCGCCAGCCAGCCCAGCACCGCTTCGGGGTAACTCTGTTCAAGGGCCAGCGCCACGCTGCCTATCGCCAGCAACACCGCGCCGCGTGCAACAAAGTCGCGAAACAGATGAGTCTTCTCCTGCCACAGCGCGTAGATGCTGAACAGCACCGGCAACAACAGGCAACACAGATGGAACACCACCGCCGCGTCTGCGCGTACACGGCCGTTGTCGCGGTAGAAATCAGTCTGGGTATCGAGCAGGAAGTAAGCGACGTACACCGTCATCATCAAGAACAGCTCACGCTGGCGTCGATAGACCGCGCAATACGAACCGCCGAGCAACAGCACCAACGTCGGCAACACGTTGAACAAGGAGGTGAAGAAAACGTTGAGATCCTTGACGTACGCAGCCGAGAGCCCTGCCAGCAAGAGCAGCAGCGAGGGGAAAAAATGACTGAACCGTACGGCGGACACGCGTGACAAGGGTAAAGCTCCGAAGCGCAAAGATGATGGCACTGTGCCTTGACCCGGACAGTTAAGCACACCTTGTCCGCCATGTATCACATTGCCACTACTGTAACGGCAGCGGCCGACAATCCCTGAGCGCTTCACTGCGGTTTTTTATCGCCCATAAAAAACGCCGCTCCCCAAGGGAAGCGGCGGTTTTCGAGGGTTACCCGGTAAGGCTTAGTAAGCCAGGCCGAAGTCTTCTTCTTTCATGTCCATCAGATTGCCGGCGCCCGACAGCATGGTGGCCACGTGGGTACGGGTACGTGGCAGGATACGCTGGAAGTAGAAGCGCGCGGTCTGCAGCTTGGCGGTGTAGAACGCTTCTTCGCTGGTGCCGGCAGCCAGTTTTTCGGCCGCCAGGCGTGCCATGTCGGCCCAGAAGTAAGCCAGGCAGGCGTAACCGGAATACATCAGGTAATCCACCGAAGCGGCACCGACTTCTTCACGGTCTTTCATGGCCGCCATGCCGACCTTCATGGTCAACTCGCCCCATTCTTTGTTCAGTGCAGCCAGCGGTGCGACGAACTCTTTGACAGCGTCGTTGCCTTCGTTGGCCTGGCAGAACTTGTGCACGATCTTGGTGAAGCCCTTGAGCGCTTCGCCCTGGGTCATCAGCACTTTACGGCCGAGCAGGTCGAGCGCCTGGATGCCGGTGGTGCCTTCGTACAACATTGAGATGCGGCTGTCGCGAACGTTCTGCTCCATGCCCCACTCGGCGATGAAACCGTGGCCGCCGTAGATCTGCACACCATGGTTGGCCGACTCAAAACCGACTTCGGTCATGAACGCTTGGCAATCGGGGTCATGAACGCCAGCAGGCCATCGGCCTGTTTCTTGGCTTCGTCGTCGGTGCCGTATTTGACGATGTCCACTTGCTTGGCGGTGAAGTACACCATTGCACGGTTGCCTTCGGCGAAGGCTTTCATGGTCAACAGCATGCGGCGCACGTCAGGGTGCACGATGATCGGGTCAGCGGCCTTGTCCGGCGCTTTCGGGCCGGTCAGCGAGCGCATTTGCAGGCGGTCGCGAGCGTATTTCAGGCCGCCCTGGAAGCCGATCTCGGCGTGAGCCAGGCCTTGCAGCGCGGTGCCCAGGCGAGCGGTGTTCATAAAGGTGAACATGCAGTTCAGGCCTTTGTTCGCCGGGCCGATCAGGTAACCGGTGGCCGCGTCGAAGTTCATCACGCAAGTGGCGTTGCCGTGGATGCCCATCTTGTGTTCAAGAGAGCCACAGCTCACCGCGTTGCGCTCGCCGATCGAACCGTCTGCATTCGGCAGAAACTTGGGCACGATAAACAGCGAGATGCCTTTGGTACCGGCCGGTGCGTCGGGCAGGCGGGCCAGTACGATGTGGACGATGTTGTCGGCCATGTCGTGTTCGCCGGCCGAGATGAAGATCTTGGTGCCGGAGACTTTGTAGGAACCATCGGCCTGAGGTTCAGCCTTGGTGCGCAACATGCCCAGGTCGGTGCCGCAGTGCGGCTCGGTCAGGCACATGGTGCCGGTCCATTCGCCCGACACCAGTTTGGTCAGGTAGGCCTCTTGCTGCTCGGGAGTGCCGTGCTCGGAGATGGTGTTCATCGCACCGTGGGACAGGCCTGGGTACATACCCCACGACCAGTTGGCTTCGCCGACCATTTCGCTCACGGCCAGGCCCAGGGATTCCGGCAGGCCTTGACCACCGTGCTCCACGTCGTGGGCCAGGCTCGGCCAGCCGCCTTCGACGAATTGTTTGTAGGCTTCTTTGAAGCCTGCAGGGGTTTTAACGCCTGACTCACTCCAGGTGCACCCTTCGATGTCACCCACGCGGTTCAACGGTGCCAGCACTTGCTCACAGAACTTGGCGCCTTCTTCAAGGATGGCGTCGACCATGTCCGGGGTAGCGTCCTGGCAAGCCGGCAGGCTCTGATAGTGCGCTTCATAACCGAGCAGTTCGTCACGAACGAAGCGAATATCACGCAAGGGGGCCTTGTAGTCAGGCATAGCGATAAACCTCTGCTGATGTAGCTGGAATGAACAACCGCGTGGAATTTATTGTGGCGGTCAAACAGGTGTTTGAAACATACGTTTACGACCTTGGGATGTCAAGCGTCGCCCAGATGCCGTTTGTCATGACACACGTCAACCCAGGCGCAACAAGGCCTGAGGCTGGATGCCACATCAGAGAGATGGATAGAAAGGGATCAGAATAAAACCGGGCACATGTGGGAGGGGGCTTGCTTCCGATCGCGGCGGATCAGTCAGATGTCGACTGACACGATGCTATCGGGAGCAAGCTGGACCAGATCAAGCCCCCTCCTACATCTTAATTAGCGCCAGCAGATCAGGCGTAGGTGTCGATCAGCGTACCGAGCATTTCATCCGAAGCCTTGGCGACTTTGACGCCCAGCTCGACCTGAAACTTGCCTTCGGCCAGTTCCACCATGTTGCTGGCGGAATTGGTCGGCTGCCCGCGATTGACCGCCTGCAAGCGGTCATTCTGCGCATCCGAAGGTTGGCTGGTAGCGGCACTGGCGATCTTGCCGGCGGCCTGGTCGACACGGTTCTGCCCGGACTGAATGGTATTCAGGCCCGAATAAAACGCGCTGCTTCCAGAGATGTCCATGGCTAAGCCTGCCTTTAGAGAACCGTGAACGGTGATTGAAGCAGAGATCGTGGCCAAATGCCCGTCAAAAACACTAATGGCACTATGCCTTAGCGATAGCCAAAATCAGTCAAGCAGGTCCAGGTGCAGGTAGTGCGCCACGGCTTCAGCCCCGGCGTGCTTGAGTTTGGGCACGCGTCCCAGGCATGGCGCGGGCAAGCGCTCAGCGAGGGTGGCGAGGTTTTCTTCCAGACGGGAGGTCTTGGGGTCGATGATATTGGCCACCCACCCGGCCAACGGCAAACCGTCCCGCGCAATGGCTTCGGCGGTGAGCAAGGCATGGCTGATGCAGCCCAGGCGCACCCCCACCACCAGGATCACCGGCAGTTTGAGCGTCATGGCCAGGTCCGAGAGGTTGGCCTGGTCCGCCAAAGGCACGCGCCAGCCGCCGGCGCCTTCAATCAAGGTGAAATCCGCCTGGTGCGCCAGAATTTGCTGCATGGGTTTGAGCAACGCTTGCACCGTCAGCGCAACGCCCGCCTCGCGCGCCGCCAAATGCGGTGCGATGGCCGGCTCGAACGCCATTGGATTGACCTCGGCATAACTCAACGGCAACGAACACTGCGCCAGCAGCGCCAGCGCATCGGCGTTGCGCAGTCCCTTGGGTGTGAGCGTGCAGCCGGACGCCACCGGTTTGCCGGCCGCCGTGCTTTTGCCGGCTTGACGCGCCGCATGCAAGAGGCCGGCGGCGATGGTGGTCTTGCCCACATCGGTGTCGGTGCCGGTGATGAAATAAGCGGCGCTCATAAAGGTTTCTCCAATACGGCATACACCACTTGGTAAGTCGCCGGCAGGCCCTGGCCCTGGCGGAACTGCTCATAGGCCTGCACCAGTGCGGCAATCCGCGCACGGCCCGTCAAGCCGCCGGGGCGGCCCGGGTTCAGGTTATGCGCGCCGAGGGCCTTCAATTCGTGGGTCAGGCTGCGCACGTCCGGGAAATGCAACACATGGGCCTGACGTTCCAGACTGACCACGCGCAAGCCACTGGCGGCGCATAAGTGCTGGTAGGCCTCGAAGGTACGAAAGCGGTTGACGTGCACCAGGCCATCGACGGCGCGCCAGCTCTCGCGCAGTTCATCCAGGGTGCCCACGCACAAACTGGCAAAGGCCAGTACCCCGCCCGGTTGCAACACGCGAAAGGCCTCGCTGAGCACGGCGTCGAAGTTCGCACACCATTGCACCGCCAGGCTGGAGAAGAGCAGCTCGAAGCTGTCAGCCTTCAGCGGCAAGCGTTCCGCATCGCCGGCGATAAAGTGTTCGGCACCACCCAGCGGCCGTGCGTGCTCAAGCATGCCCTCGGCAATGTCCAGCGCAACGCCTTGGCCGACAGGAAAAAAACCGCCCAGTACACGGCTGAAATAACCCGTGCCGCACCCCAGATCCAGCCAGCGATGTGGCGAAATGGCTTCTGGCAGGCGATTGAGCAATTCATGCCCCACTCCCCGCTGCAACTGGGCCACGCTGTCATAACTGGCCGCCGCACGGGAAAACGACGCAGCCACCCGGCGCTTGTCCGGCAAGGCCCCGGGCAATGGGGGGAGGGATAAATCAGTCATCGGCATACTCATGCAAAAAAGCCTGGATGGCACCCGCCACACCGTGAGGGTCCTCCAGAAGAAAAGCGTGACCGGCCTGTTCAATCAGGCCGATTTCTACATCGGGCAGCAAAGCCAACAGCGCACCGGCCGCTTCGGCGGGCACCAACTCGTCCATTCCGGCAAACAGGTGCAGTTGGGGCCCCATACGCCTGCAAGGCCTCGCGGGTATCCAATTGCGCAAGCAGTCCAAGGCCGGCCATCAACTGGTTGGGCGATGTGTCTGGCGCACCACTGACCAACAATCGCCCGAGCCCGCGCGGGTCTTCGGCGCCTTTGGCACACAACAGTCCGAAGCGCTTGAGGGTGCCCTGAAGATCGGCTTGGCAACCGGCGAGGAACGCCTCGAAGGTTTCGCCGGGCATTGCACTCGGCCAACCGTCACGGGCGACAAAACACGGGTTGCTCGCCAGGGTCAGCAGGCCCCGGCAACGCTCGCCGCGCCGTGCCGCCAGCTCGCTAGCCAGCATGCCGCCAAGGGACCAGCCGCCCAGCCAGGCATTATCCGGCAACGTGGCATCGAGCTCGTCGAGCCATGCCTCCAGGTCGCTGGTATCCAGTGTGGGCAACGGCTCCACGCACACCCGCAGGTGTTCATCCAGGCCTTGCAAGGCGGCGACCAACGGTTCCAGCGGCGAAATGCCAAGGCCCCAGCCGGGCAGCAGTATCAGTTGATCACGCATGGGCGGGCTCCAACTGCAAACACCCTTCCAATGCGTTCAACAATAACTGCACTTGCGCTGCGCTATGGGCCGCGGTCAAGGTCACGCGCAGGCGCGCACTGCCGGCGGGCACGGTCGGTGGGCGGATCGCGGTGACCATCAGGCCGCGCTCGCGCAGCCGCTGGGACAAACGCACGGCCCTGGCGCTTTCGCCGACCAGGATCGGTTGGATCGGTGTGAAGCTGTCCATCAGTTCCAGGCCAAGCTGCTCGGCGCCCTGGCGGAATTGGCGGATCAGCCCATTGAGGTGCTCGCGCCGCCAATGTTCGGTGCGCAACAGCGTCAGGCTTTTCAGCGTGGCGCAAGCCAGCGCCGGCGGTTGGCTGGTGGTGTAAATGTAGGGACGGGCGAACTGGATCAGGCTTTCGATCAGCTCTTCACTGCCGGCCACGAACGCGCCGGCGGTACCGAAGCCCTTGCCAAGCGTGCCGACTAATACCGGCACATCCTCCTGGCTCAAGCCGAAATGCTCGACGATCCCGCCGCCGTTGGCCCCCAGCGGGCCGAAACCATGGGCGTCGTCGACCATCAACCAGGCGCCTTTGGCCTTGGCTTCTCGGGCCAACGCGGGCAGGTCGGCCAGATCGCCGTCCATGCTGAACACGCCATCGGTGACCACCAGGGTGTTGCCGGTGGCTTTCTCCAGGCGCTTGGCCAGGCTTGCCGCGTCGTTATGCAGGTAGCGATTGAACCGCGCGCCCGACAGCAAGCCGGCATCCAGCAGCGAGGCATGGTTGAGGCGGTCTTCGAGCACCGTATCGCCCTGGCCCACCAACGCCGTGACCGCGCCCAAATTGGCCATGTAGCCCGTGGTAAACAGCAACGCACGCGGTCGACCGGTCAGGTCGGCCAGGGCTTCTTCAAGTTCATGGTGCGGCGTGGCGTGCCCGACCACCAAGTGCGAAGCCCCACCGCCCACGCCCCAACGGGATGCACCGGCGCGCCAGGCTTCGATCACCTGCGGGTGATTGGCCAGGCCCAGGTAGTCATTGCTGCAGAATGCCAACAGCGGCTGGCCGTCCACCACCACTTCAGGGCCCTGGGGGCTCTGGAGCAGGGGACGATGACGGTAAAGGTGTTCGGCACGGCGGGCAGCGAGGCGCGCGGCGAGATCGAAAGACATGCAGGCCTCGGACTAACAGGATTAACTCGGTCAACAATGTGGGAGGCGCATTTCAATCAAACGGCGGCGTTGTAGAACTGCTCGCTGCTCTTCTGCTCCACCAACGCCTGCTCGATCGCCGCCTGGTGCACTTCATCGGCGTGCTCTTCACGGGCTTCCGGCAGGATGCCCAGGCGCGCGAACAGCTGCATGTCCTTGTCGGCCTGCGGGTTGGCCGTGGTCAGCAGTTTGTCGCCGTAGAAGATCGAATTCGCGCCGGCAAAAAACGCCAGGGCCTGCATCTGCTCGTTCATCGCTTCACGCCGGCCGACAGCCGCACATGGGATTGCGGCATCAGGATACGCGCCACCGCCAGCATGCGGATGAAGTCGAACGGGTCAATGTCCTCGGCGTTTTCCAACGGCGTACCCGCAACCTTCACCAGCATGTTGATCGGCACCGATTCCGGGTGCTCCGGCAGGTTGGCCAGTTGGATCAGCAGGTTGGCGCGGTCGTCGAGGGACTCGCCCATGCCGAGGATGCCGCCCGAGCAGATCTTCATCCCCGACTCACGCACGTAGGCCAGGGTCTGCAGGCGCTCGCCGTAGGTGCGGGTAGTGATGATGCTGGCGTAGAACTCCGGCGAGGTGTCGAGGTTGTGGTTGTAGTAGTCGAGGCCGGCCTGGGCCAGCGCTTCGGTCTGGTCCTGATCGAGTCGACCGAGGGTCATGCAGGTTTCCAGGCCCATGGCCTTAACCCCTTTGACCATCTGCAGCACGTAGGGCATGTCCTTGGCCGACGGGTGCTTCCAGGCCGCGCCCATGCAAAAACGCGTCGAGCCGATGGCCTTGGCGCGGGCGGCCTCTTCGAGGACCTTCTGCACCTCCATCAACTTTTCTTTTTCCAGGCCGGTGTTGTAGTGGCCCGACTGCGGACAATATTTGCAATCTTCCGGGCAGGCGCCGGTCTTGATCGACAGCAGGGTCGACACCTGCACCCGGTTGGCGTCGAAATGCGCGCGGTGCACAGTCTGCGCCTGGAACAACAGGTCATTGAACGGTTGCACGAACAGTGCTTTGACTTCGGCCAGGGACCAATCGTGACGCAGGGTGGCAGTGGTGCTGGCGCTCATGGGCGATTCCTTGGTTATGCTTTGGCTGGCGCTGCGGGAAGGGCAATACCCACAGGCACGACACGGATGCTCGGCATATTTAAGGAAGATTCATGCACTGTCAACCAAAGTACAAACATGAAGTTTACATCTGGTTAAAAAACACACAACCCTGTTTAATCTGCGATGAACCCACCGAAACGGCCGATTCGGTGTGCAACGCCTGCGAAACCGAGCTGCCCTGGCTGATGGAGCACTGCGAGGTCTGTGCGTTGCCCTTGCCGATGGACGGTCTGGTCTGCGGCCAATGCCAGCAACAACCACCGGCCTTTAAACAGGTGGTCGCCCCCTGGACCTACAGCTTTCCCGTCGACAGCCTCATCAGCCGCTTCAAGCATCAGGCGCGCTGGCCTCTCGGGCATCTGCTGGGACGTTTATTGGGACAACACCTGCAACACCGCTTCGACAACACGTCATTGCCCCGCCCGCACGCATTACTGCCGGTGCCCATGGCGCGCAGACGCCTGCGCGAACGCGGCTATAACCAGGCATTGATGCTGGCGCGCTGGCTCAGCGCCGACCTGAACATCGCCTGCGATGAACACCTGTTATTACGTCCCCATGAGACCGTGGCGCAGCAAGCGCTCGACGCCAAGACGCGCAAACGCAACCTGCTCGGCGCGTTTGCCCTGGCGGCCGACGCCCAGGTGCAAGACCGTCATTTTGCGTTGGTGGACGACGTGCTCACCACCGGCGCCACCGCCCACAGCCTGGCGCGCCTGTTGATAAATGCCGGTGCCAGGCAAGTCGACGTGTACTGCCTGGCCCGCACGCCCAAGCCAGGCACTTGACTCTCATGCCCGGCAGCCGCAACGTCCACTTATTCCACAGCAGTGTGCGCCCATGTCTCTACCCCCCTCTCTCAGCCAACATATCGTTCGCCGCCCCCAGCGCATCGCCCTGCTCGCGCATATCGCCGAACAGGGCTCCATTACCCGTGCCGCCAAGAGTGCCGGGTTGAGCTACAAGGCGGCCTGGGATGCCATCGACGAGTTGAACAATCTGGCGCAAAAACCCCTGGTGGAACGCAGCGTCGGCGGCAAAGGCGGCGGCGGTGCCAGGCTCACGGCCGAAGGTGAACGGGTACTGCGTCTCTACCAACGCCTGCAAGTGCTGCAGGCCCAGGTGCTGGGCTCGGACGAAGCGGCCAGCGACTTCAACCTGCTCGGGCGCCTGATGCTGCGCACCAGCGCGCGCAACCAGTTACACGGCCAGGTCATTGCGATTGAACGCCATGGCCGCAACGACCTGATCCGCCTGCAACTGGCGGGCGGGCTGACGCTGGATGCCCACATCACCCACGACAGCACCCAGCGGCTGGAGCTGGAGTCGGGCGTTGAAGTGGTCGCGTTGATCAAGGCTGGCTGGCTGGAGTTGCTCGCGCCCCATGACACTGCAACACCTGGACACAATTGCATGACTGGCACCGTCGACACGATTCTCGATGCCGAGGACGGCCCCAGCGAAGTGCGCATCGCCCTGCCCACTGGCCAGGTTTTGTGCGCATTGGCCCAGCCTGACGCACTCAAGGCCATGGGCGTCGCCGATGGCCGGGCGGTCCGCGTGCAATTCGCTCCCGGCCATGTGCTGCTCGGCACACCGGTTTAAACCTCGCCCGTCTTCAAACCGCAACAATTTCGTCACAGCGGCTGCTTAAGGTGTTCGCAAAAAGCACGCAAGGAGCCGTGATGAGCCTGTTAGAAGAAAACCAAGCCACCGACCTCGAACAGATGGTCGGCCTCACCCGCCGCCGCTTTATCGGCGCCGGCGCCCTGTGCGGTGCCGCAATGTTCCTGGGCGGCAACCTGCTCAGCCGCAGCGCCCTGGCCGTGAACGCCGCGTCCGCCAGCCCGCTGCTGGGTTTCACCAGCATCGCCGCCGCCACCAGCGACACCATTACCCTGCCTCCGGGCTACAGCGCTTCGGTGCTGATCAGTTGGGGCCAGCCGCTGCACAAGAACGCCCCGGCGTTCGACCCCTCCGGCAACGGCACGGCCAAGGCCCAGGAGCAGCAGTTCGGCGACAACAACGATGGCATGAGCCTGTTCGCCTTCCCCGGCGACGACAATCGCGCACTGATGGCGATCAACAACGAATACACCAACTACCGCTACCTCTACGCCCACGGCGGCGCGCCGCAATCGGCCGAAGACGTGCACAAGGCCCAGGCCAGCGAAGGCGTGTCGGTGATCGAAGTACGGCGCAAGGGCGACACCTGGCAGTTCGTCCAGGACTCGCGCTACAACCGGCGCATTCACGGCAACTCGCCGATCCGCCTCGGCGGCCCCGCCGCCGGCCACGACTGGCTGAAAACCAGCGCCGACAAATCCGGTAAAAGCGTGCTCGGCACCTTCCAGAACTGCGCCAACGGCAAGACGCCGTGGGGCACTTACCTGACCTGTGAAGAGAACTTCACCGACTGCTTCGGCAGCAGCAACCCACAACAAGCGTTCGATGCCGGGCAGAAACGCTACGGCGTGGTTGCCGCCAGCAAAGATATCAACTGGCACCTGCACGACCCGCGCTTCGACATGGCCAAGAACCCCAACGAACTCAATCGCCATGGCTGGGTGGTGGAGATCGACCCGTTCGACCCGCAATCCACCCCGGTCAAGCGCACCGCCCTGGGCCGCTTCAAGCACGAAAACGCGGCGCTGGCCGAAACCCGCGATGGCCGCGCCGTGGTGTACATGGGCGACGATGAACGCGGTGAGTTCATCTACAAGTTCGTCAGCCGCGACACGATCAACCACAAGAACCCCAAGGCCAACAAAGACCTGCTCGACCACGGCACGTTGTATGTGGCGATCTTCGACGCGGGCGACGGCGATGCCGATCATCCAAAGGGCAAAGGCCAGTGGGTCGAGCTGACCCATGGCAAAAACGGCATCGACGCAAGCACAGGCTTCGCCAGCCAGGCCGAAGTGTTGATCCACGCGCGCCTGGCAGCCAGCGTGGTCAAAGCCACGCGCATGGACCGCCCGGAATGGATCGTGGTCAGCCCCACGGACGGCCAGGTCTATTGCACCCTGACCAACAATGCCAAGCGCGGCGAGGACGGCCAGCCGGTGGGCGGCCCCAACCCACGGGAGAAGAACGTCTACGGCCAGATCCTGCGCTGGAAAGCCAATGCCGATGACCACGGTGCAGCGGACTTCAGCTGGGACCTGTTTGTGGTGGCCGGCAACCCAGGCGTGCACGCGGGCAAGCCCAAGGGCGGTTCGTCCAACATCAACCCGCAGAACATGTTCAACAGCCCCGACGGCCTGGGTTTCGACAAGGCCGGGCGCCTGTGGATCCTCACCGATGGCGACTACAGCAACGCGGGTGACTTTGCGGGGATGGGTAACAACCAGATGCTTTGCGCTGACCCGAGCACCGGTGAAATCCGCCGCTTCATGGTCGGGCCGGTGGCGTGTGAGGTGACGGGAATCAGCTTCTCGCCGGATCAGAAGACGCTGTTCGTGGGGATTCAGCATCCGGGCGAAACCGGTGGTTCGACCTGGCCGGAGCATTTGCCGAACGGCAAGCCGCGGTCGTCGGTGATGGCGATTCGGCGGGATGATGGTGGGGTCGTCGGCGCCTGACAGGACCTCATCGGGGGCAAGCCCCCTCCCACAATTGACCGCATTCCTACAGGATAAACGCGGTTACCTGTGGGAGGGGGCTTGCTCCCGATGGCAATAGCACAGCCACCACCTATCTCTGGCCCGGTGCGTTACCATACCGGGCCGGACGCGGCGACCTGCTGCGCGCAGGAGTTCGCATGGCCCACCCGTTTGAAACACTCACCCCCGACCTGGTCCTCGACGCCGTCGAAAGTATCGGTTTCCTCAGCGATGCTCGCATCCTGGCGCTCAACAGCTATGAAAACCGCGTCTACCAAGTGGGTATCGAAGACTCCGAACCGCTGATCGCCAAGTTCTATCGTCCCAGCGCTGGACCAACGAGGCGATCCTCGAAGAACACCGCTTCACCTTCGAACTGGCCGAATGCGACGTGCCGGTGGTGGCGCCCCTTATCCACAACGGCGCAAGCCTGTTCGAACACCAGGGTTTCCGCTTCACCCTGTTCCCCCGCCGGGGCGGCCGTGCGCCGGAGCCGGGCAATCTCGATCAGCTCTATCGCCTCGGGCAATTGCTCGGGCGCCTGCACGCGGTGGGCTCCACCCGCCCGTTCGAGCACCGCGAAGCGTTGGGCGTAAAGAACTTCGGCCACGATTCCCTCGCCACCCTGCTCGAAGGCAATTTCATTCCCAAGAGCCTGCTGCCAGCCTACGAGTCCGTGGCCCGCGACCTGCTCAAGCGCGTGGAAGAGGTGTACAAGGCCACGCCGCACAAGAACATCCGCATGCACGGCGATTGCCACCCCGGCAACATGATGTGCCGTGATGAGATGTTTCATATCGTCGACCTGGACGACTGCCGCATGGGCCCGGCGGTGCAGGACTTGTGGATGATGCTCGCCGCGATCGCCAGGAATGCCTGGGGCAATTGTCGGAACTGATGGACGGCTACCAGGAATTCCATGACTTCGACCCGCGCGAACTGGCACTGATCGAACCGCTGCGCGCGTTGCGCCTGATGCACTACAGCGCCTGGCTGGCGCGGCGTTGGGACGACCCGGCGTTTCCGCACAGCTTTCCGTGGTTCGGCAGCGAGCGGTATTGGGGGGATCAGGTGCTGGCGTTGCGCGAGCAGCTGTCGGCGCTCAACGAAGAACCCCTGAAACTCTTCTGACCGCTTTGGCTTTTCGTGGGAGGGGCTTGCCCCCTCCCACATGAAGCAAAGCAGGTCCCACGGACTGACAAATATCCTTACAATCACGCCTTTGTCAGCTGCCTGAGCAAGGATTCTGCAATGCACGCCGCCAACCCCCGCAAGGGTTACATCCTGGGCCTGAGTGC
Organism: Pseudomonas lactucae; assembly: GCF_016937615.1. Lineage (GTDB taxonomy): Bacteria > Pseudomonadota > Gammaproteobacteria > Pseudomonadales > Pseudomonadaceae > Aquipseudomonas > Aquipseudomonas lactucae. The sequence goes on from NZ_JAFHKI010000064.1 coordinate 74,352, forward strand.
CTATGTCATCTGGGGCTTGTTCCCGCTCTACTTCAAAGCCATCGCCAGCGTACCCGCCGCCGAGATCATCGTGCACCGCGTGCTGTGGTCGGCGCTGTTCGGCGGTTTGCTGTTGATGGTGTGGAAGCACCCCGGCTGGTTCCGCGAGCTGCGCGACAACCCCAGGCGCCTGGCGATTCTGGCCTTGAGCGGATCGTTGATTGCGGCCAACTGGCTGACCTACGTGTGGTCGGTGAACACCGGGCGCATGCTTGAAGCGAGCCTGGGTTATTACATCAACCCGCTGGTGAATGTGCTGCTCGGCATGCTGCTCCTCGGCGAACGCCTGCGTCGTTTGCAATGGGTAGCGGTGGGGCTGGCCGCTGTGGGTGTGGCGCAGCAGGTGTGGCAGGTCGGCAGTTTGCCGTGGGTGTCGCTGGCGCTGGCGCTGACCTTTGGCTTCTATGGCCTGATCCGCAAACAGGCCCCGGTCAAGGCCCTGCCGGGCCTGGTGGTGGAAACCTGGATGCTGGTGCCGATTGCCGTTGCGTGGTTGCTGTTCAATCCGACGGCCCACAGTGCGCAGCTTGAGTTCTGGAGTACGTCCGAAGCCTGGTGGTTGGTGGCTGCTGGCCCGGTGACGCTGATCCCGCTGGTGTGCTTCAACGCCGCCGCGCGGCATTTGCCATACACGGCCCTGGGCTTCTTGCAGTACGTGGCGCCGACCCTGGTGTTGCTGGAGGCCGTCTTGTTGTTCGGGGAACACCTGGCCCCAAGCACGCTGCTCGCCTTCGCCTTTATCTGGGCCGGCCTGGTGGTCTATAGCGTGGATGCCTGGCTGACCGTGCGCAAACGCTGATCAAATAACGTACAGACCTCTGCAAACCACAGCAGGCTTGGCTTGCAGAGATCAACCCCAAGGTTATCCACAGGCCCATGCAAGTTTTCCATGCATAACCTTGCGGGCCGACTATTCCTCGTTGTGCAGCTCTACCATCAAGTCATCGGCCAAGGTTTCCAGGCATTCCTGCAACTTATCCAGAGACAAGGTCGACGGTACCTGCAGCAGCGCCTCGGCGGTGAACAGCGGATCACCGCTCATCGGCGCCGGCCGCACATCGGTGCTCAAACGCTCCAGGTTCACCCCCTGCTTGCTCAACAACGCCGTGATTTCACGCACGATGCCCGAGCGGTCATTGCCCACCAGGGTCATCACAATCGGCTTGGACGCCAGGGCTTGACCGGTACTCCCCTCACCCACCAACACTCGAATGCCGTGTGTGGATAAGTCCTCCAACGCCCCCACCAACGCCTGGCGGTGCTCCGCAGGTACGCTGACCCGCAGGATCCCGGCGAACTGCCCGGCCATATGGGCCATGCGGCTTTCCAGCCAGTTGCCACCGTGGGCGGCAATGTTCTGCGCGATACGTTCAACCAGGCCGGGTTTGTCGGCGGCGATAATTGTGAGTACAAGATGGTCCATGGCGAAGCCCTCTGGAATTCAATCTACAAGGTGGACCCGAGGGCCACCGAACACAAATCGTGTACCATTTTTATATTTATCTGGAACAATCGAATAGTTTTTTGAGAACATCCGGTTCTCCGCTGTGACCGTACGACCAAAGTGGGTCGCTAAACGACGTATTTAGTCTAATTTTCACAACCGCAAGCCATCATGTAGTATGCCCAACCGAGCACTACATAATGAAAATCTGAAACAGCGCATAAGCTCCGCAGAGTGAGGCAAGAGATGACTGAACACGTTCAAGTCGGTGGCCTGCAGGTCGCCAAAGTCCTGTTCGACTTCGTGAACAACGAAGCCATTCCCGGTAGCGGCATCACTGCCGACCAATTCTGGGCCGGCGCCGACAAGGTCATCCATGACCTGGCCCCAAAGAACAAAGCCCTGCTCGCCAAACGCGACGATTTCCAGGCGCGGATCGATGCCTGGCACCAGACCCACGCGGGCCAGGCCCATGACCCGGCGGCCTACAAGGCCTTCCTGCAAGACATCGGATACCTGCTGCCAGAAGCTGCGGATTTCCAGGCCTCGACCCAAAACGTCGACGACGAAATCGCGCGCATGGCCGGCCCGCAACTGGTGGTACCGGTGATGAACGCCCGCTTCGCCCTCAACGCCTCCAATGCGCGGTGGGGCTCGCTGTATGACGCGCTGTATGGCACCGACGCCATCAGCGAAGCCGACGGCGCCGAGAAGGGCAAAGGTTATAACAAGGTGCGTGGCGACAAGGTTATCGCCTTCGCACGCGCCTTCCTCGACGAAGCCGCACCGCTCAGCGCCGGCAGCCATGTCGACTCCACCGGCTACAAGATCGTCGACGGCATGCTGATCGTCAGCCTCAAGGGCGGCAGCAACAGCGGCCTGCGTGACGACGCCCAATTGATCGGCTTCCAGGGCCCTGCTGCCGAGCCGATTGCGATCCTGTTCAAACACAACGGCCTGCACTTCGAACTCCAGATCGACGCCAGCACTCCGGTCGGCCAGACCGACGCCGCCGGGGTCAAAGACATCCTGATGGAAGCCGCGCTCACCACCATCATGGACTGCGAAGACTCCGTGGCCGCCGTGGACGCCGACGACAAAGTGGTGATCTACCGCAACTGGCTCGGCCTGATGAAGGGCGACCTGGCCGAAGAAGTGGCCAAGGGCGGCAAAACGTTCACCCGCACCATGAACCCCGACCGCGTCTACACCGGCCTGGATGGCCAGGACGTGACGCTGCACGGCCGCTCGCTGTTGTTCGTGCGTAACGTCGGCCATTTGATGACCATCGACGCGATCCTCGATAAAGACGGCAACGAAGTCCCGGAAGGTATTCTCGACGGTCTGCTCACCAGCCTTGCGGCGATCCACAGCCTCAATGGCAACAGCAGCCGCAAGAACAGCCGCACCGGTTCGGTGTACATCGTCAAGCCGAAGATGCACGGCCCCGAAGAAGCCGCGTTCACCAACGAGCTGTTCGGGCGCATCGAAGACGTGCTTAACCTGCCGCGCAACACGCTCAAGGTCGGGATCATGGACGAGGAGCGCCGCACCACGGTCAACCTCAAAGCCTGCATCAAGGCGGCCAGCGAGCGCGTGGTGTTCATCAACACCGGTTTCCTCGACCGCACCGGTGACGAAATCCACACTTCCATGGAAGCCGGCGCGATGGTGCGCAAAGCCGCCATGAAGTCTGAGAAGTGGATCGGCGCCTACGAAAACTGGAACGTCGATATCGGTTTGAGCACCGGCCTGCAAGGCCGTGCACAGATTGGTAAAGGCATGTGGGCGATGCCCGACCTGATGGCGGCGATGCTCGAACAGAAAATCGCCCACCCGCTGGCCGGCGCCAACACCGCCTGGGTACCGTCGCCGACTGCCGCCGCGCTGCACGCGCTGCACTACCACAAGGTCGACGTGTTCGCGCGCCAGGCCGAACTGGCCACGCGCGAGCGCGCCTCGGTGGACGACATCCTGACTATTCCCCTGGCCAGCAACACCGATTGGTCCGAGGAAGAGATCCGCAACGAGCTGGACAACAACGCCCAGGGCATCCTCGGCTATGTGGTGCGCTGGATCGACCAGGGCGTCGGCTGCTCCAAAGTGCCGGATATCAATGATGTGGGCCTGATGGAAGACCGCGCCACCCTGCGCATTTCCAGCCAGCACATCGCCAACTGGTTGCGCCACGGCATCGTCAACCAAGCCCAGGTGATGGAAAGCCTCAAGCGCATGGCGCCGGTGGTGGACCGTCAGAACGCTGGCGACGCGTTGTACCGCCCATTGGCCCCGGACTTCGACAGCAACATCGCCTTCCAGGCCGCAGTGGAGCTGGTGATTGAGGGGACCAAACAGCCCAATGGCTATACCGAGCCGGTGTTGCACCGCAGGCGTCGGGAGTTCAAGGCTAAAAACGGCCTGTAAATGAAAAAAGCCCTGATCGTGAGATCAGGGCTTTTTCTTTGAAAATTGTGCTGACCGTAATGGCGCCATCGGGAGCAAGCCCCCTCCCACACTTGGACTGTGCCGCGGTCAAAATGTGGGAGGGGGCTTGCCCCCGATGAGGCCCGCACATTCAGCGCAAAAATCAGGAAGCCATCCCCAATTCCCGCTTCACCAGCTTCGCCAACTTCACGCTATCAATCGGCTTGAGCAAAAAATCCACCACGCTTAGGTGCATCGCGTCGATCACATCCGGCGCTTCCGCGTCCCCGGACATAATGATGATCGGCAGCGCTGCGCGGGTGGATTCGCGGACCTGGCGGATCAACTCAAGGCCATTGCTCGGCCGCATGCGCAAGTCGGTGATCAGCAAACCGATGGAGCTGCTGGACTGCAACAGTTCCCACGCCTTCTCCCCACTGTCAGCGGTCATGCAGCGAATACCGTCCAGCCCCAGGATCTCCGCCAGCAGCTCACGTGCGTCCTTGTCGTCGTCGACAATCAACACACGTTGGGGCGGTAGATCAGGCTCCAGCATCACGGCGCTCAGCGCCTCGCGCTCGGCATCACTCAAAATATCGTGGTCGGACATACGGCTCTCAACAGTTCTTATCACTCTCCAGCACTCGTCAGACATCTGCGGAAGGGCGTTCAATGTGCACTTCGTCGGAAAGTTTGCATAGTGGGCGTTCTACGGGGTTTGGACGATAGTGATGTAAGGCTTTTCCCTAGTTTTAGCGTTTTTTCATCGACCTAGACTTACGTCCAATGGGCACCCAGCGCCCAGGAGTCGACCATGCAGGACGATAACGACAAAAAAACTGCGGTCACTGTTATGAGTAAAGCTGATGCTTTCACGCAGGCGGGTAAAACCGCCGTGTTGCAGAACATCCACGGCACCCTGCAATTCCTGCAACGCTTCCCACCGTTCAACCAGATGGAACAGGCACACTTGGCGTTTCTGGTGGAGCAATGCCAGTTGCGCTTCTATGGACCCGGAGAGAGCATTCTCAAACCGTCGGGCGGACCAGTGGAGCACTTCTACGTGGTCAAACAGGGCCGGGTGGTGGGCGAGCGACCGGACTCGGAACACGCCACCTTCGAGATCACCACGGGCGAGTGCTTTCCCCTCGCGGCGCTGCTCGGCGAGCGGGCCACGCGCACCGAGCACAAGGCCGCCGAAGACACCTTTTGCCTGCAACTGAACAAACCGGCTTTCATCAAGCTGTTTGCCCTCTCCAGCCCATTTCGCGACTTTGCCCTGCGGGGCGTCAGCAGCCTGCTGGATCAGGTCAACCAGCAGGTGCAGCAAAAAGCCGTGGAAACCCTCGGCACGCAGTATTCCTTGAACACCCGCCTGGGCGAATTGGCCATGCGCCATCCGGTCACGTGCAACCCGGACACACCGCTGCGTGAAGCGGTGACGCTGATGCACGAACAACAGGTGGGCAGCATCGTGATCGTCGATGAGCACAAGGCGCCCCTGGGGATTTTCACCTTGCGCGACCTGCGCCAGGTGGTGGCCGACGGCACCAGCGATTTCAGCCAGCCCATCGACGCGCATATGACCCAGGCACCGTTCTTTTTGACCCCCGATCACAGCGCGTTCGATGCCGCCATCGCCATGACCGAGCGGCATATCGCCCATGTGTGCCTGGTCAGGGACCAGCGCCTGTGTGGCGTGGTGTCCGAGCGCGACTTGTTTTCCCTGCAACGCGTCGACCTGGTGCACCTGGCCCGCACCATCCGCAACGCGCCGCGGGTGGACAACCTGGTGGCGCTGCGTGGCGAGATCGGCCAGTTGGTGGAGCGCATGCTGGCCCACGGAGCATCGTCCACCCAGATTACCCACATCATTACCCTGCTCAACGACCACACCGTGTGCCGAGTGATCGAACTGAGCATCGCCGAAAAAGGCGACCCAGGGGTGCCGTTCAGTTGGTTGTGTTTCGGCAGCGAAGGCCGTCGCGAGCAAACGCTGTACACCGACCAGGACAACGGCATTCTGTTCGAAGCCAAGGACGCGGTGGAAGCCGCCGAGATTCGCGGGCGCCTGCTGCCCCTGGCGCAGCAGATCAACCAGAGCCTGGCGCTGTGCGGGTTCAGCCTGTGCAAGGGCAACATCATGGCCAGCAACCCGGAACTGTGCCTGTCGCGGGCTGAATGGGCGCGGCGCTTCGCGGCGTTTATCCGCGAAGCGACGCCGGAGAACCTGCTCGGCTCGAGCATTTATTTCGACCTGCGCGTGGTGTGGGGCGACGAGCAGGGTTGCGAGCAATTGCGCCAAGGTATCTTGGACCAGGTCGCGGACAACCGGTTGTTCCAGCGCATGCTCGCCGAGAATGCCTTGCGCCAACGCCCACCAGTGGGGCGTTTTCGCGAATTCGTGCTGACGCGTAAAGGCAGCAAAAAGGCCACGCTGGACCTCAAGGTTCAGGGCCTCACCCCATTCGTGGATGGTGCGCGCCTGCTGGCCCTGGCCAATGGCATCCATGCCAACAACACCCTGGAGCGCCTGCGCCAGTTGGTGGTCAAGGAAGTCATCGAACCGCTGGACGGCGCCGCCTATGAAGAGGCGTATCACTTTATCCAGCAAACCCGCATGCAGCAGCACCAGTTGCAAACCCGCGAGAACCAGCCGTATTCCAACCGCGTCGACCCCGACAGCCTTAACCATCTGGACCGGCGGATCCTGCGCGAATCCCTGCGCCAGGCCCAGCGCCTGCAAAGCAGCCTGACCCTGCGGTATCAACTGTGAGCCTGTTCGGTTGGTGGCGCGCCGCCAAACCGCGCCTGGACGCGGACCAACAACGGCGCCTGGAACAACTGCCCAACCCTGCGGCACTGGGCGACAGCTCGCTGCGCACCCAGCGCTGGGTGGTGGTGGACCTGGAAACCAGCGGTCTGAACCTCAACCGCGACCAGGTGCTGTCCATCGGCGCGGTGGTGATCGAGGACGGTGCTGTGGATTTTTCCCAGTTGTTCGAGCGCACCTTGCAACGCACCGACACCAAACTCAGCCCCAGCGTGCTGATCCACGGCCTGGGCCCCAGCGCCATCGCCGCCGGCAGTGATCCGGTCGAAGCCTTGCTGGACTTTATGGAGTTCGTCGGCGACAGCCCACTGCTGGCCTTCCATGCACCGTTCGATAAGCACATGCTCGGCCGCGCACTCAAGGACAGCCTGGGTTATCGCCTGGCTCATCCGTTCCTGGATGTGGCCGACATCGCCCCGCTGCTGTGCCCCGAGGCGCATATTCGCGAAGCCGGGCTGGACGACTGGATCAATCACTTCAAGCTGCAGGTGGGCGAACGCCATCACGCCAGCGCCGACGCCCTGGCCACCGCCGAGCTGATGCTCATTCTGTTCAGCCGCGCGCGCCAGCAGCACATCGACACACCGCACGCGCTGCAAACGCGTTTGAGCCAATGGAAACGGCGTAAACAAGCGCCATCGTTTTAATCTCATCTCCCGACAGACACCAATTGCGCCCACCCCACGCCTCTGACACAATCGCGAATAATTCTCGTTAGTTTAAACCTCTTGTTTATTCGGTGATGCCTTGTCGTCGGTCCAGACCCCACACAGTGAGCTTGTTGGCGCGTTGTATCGCGACCATCGTGGCTGGCTGCTGGCCTGGCTGCGGCGCAATGTGGCCTGCCCAAGCCGCGCCGAGGACCTGAGCCAGGACACGTTCATGCGCCTGCTCGGCCGTGACGAGTTGCGCGCACCCCGCGAGCCCAGGGCGTTCCTGGTAGCAATCGCCAAAGGCTTGCTGTTCGACTACTTTCGTCGCGCGGCGCTGGAGCAGGCCTATCTCACCGAACTGATGCTGATCCCGGCAAGCGAACACCCCTCGCCGGAAGCGCAGCAACTGATCCTCGAAGACCTCAAGGCCATCGACCGCCTGCTCGGCAAGCTGTCGAGCAAGGCCCGCGCGGCCTTCCTGTATAGCCGTCTCGACGGCCTGGGCCACGCCGAAATTGCTCAACGCCTGGGCGTATCGGTGCCTCGTGTGCGCCAGTACCTGGCCCAGGGCATTCGCCAGTGCTATATCGCGCTGTATGGCGAACCGGCGTGAGCGCCATCAGCGCCAAACCGGTGTCGGCCCGCGTGCTGGACGCCGCGATTGCCTGGCAGCTGTGCCTCGACTCGGGGGACGGCAGCGCGGTGGAGCGCGAAGCGTTCAGCAAATGGCTGGCCAGCGACGAAGAACACGCCCGTGCCTGGCGCCAGCTGGGCATGCTCGACCAGCGTTTCAGCGCCGCCTCGGGCCCGGCGCGGGCGGCGTTGTTGCAATCGAGTGAAGGCCTTCGCCAACGCGTGCGCAAGCTCGGCAGCGGGCTGGCGAGTATCGCATTGGTGTGCGGTCTGGCCTTGTTTGCCGGCGAACGCTACGTGCCGATCCACTATTGGCTGGCCGATCAGCGCACCGCCACCGGCGAGCAGCGCACGCTGAAACTGGCTGATGGCACGCAGATCAACCTCAATACCCACAGCGCCATCGACGTGCGTTTCGATGAGAAACGCCGGCTGATCGTGTTGCAGGAAGGCGAGATCCTCGTCCAAACCGGCCACAACGATGCGCGCCCGTTTTACGTGCAGACCCGCGATGGCAGCCTGCGGCCGCTGGGCACGCGGTTTATCGTCAAGCGCGAAGACGACGCCACGCGCTTGAGCGTGCTGCAATCGGCGGTGGCGGCGCAGCCGCAAACACTGCATCAGGAACAGGTGTTCAAGGAAGGCCAACAGGTGCTGATGCGCAGCGACGGCCTCGGCCCTGCGCTTGCCGTCCCCCCCGCCACCGATGCCTGGACCCGTGGCATGCTGGTGGTCGACAACGCCCGCCTGGGCGATGTGGTCGAGGAACTCAGCCGTTACCGCAGCGGTTACCTGGGGGTGGATAAACGCGTGGCCGACCTGCGCATCACCGGCAGCTTCCCGCTGCACGACACCACCCTGCGCTCAACGCCCTGCTGCCGACCCTGCCGGTGCGGATCGAGCAGCACACGCCGTGGTGGGTGACGGTGACCGCCAAGCCCTAATGAAGTGTCTGGGCTATCGCTATCGGGCAACCCCTCCACATTTGATTTGTGAATACCTTCAACTGTGGGAGGGGGCTTGCCCCCGATGACGCCCTCAAACACGCCACAAAAAAATAGTTTCCCCCCGCCCTATCACTTTCCAATTCTCGTTCGGCACCTAAGCAATTGAGAAATATTTCCATTCAGGAGCCGCCCATGTCCCGCACGCTAGATACCTTGTTGCGCCCCAGCCTGTTAGCCGTGGCCATTGCCCTCAGCGCCCCGCTGGCCAGCCCCGCGCTGTTCGCCGCTGAACAAGCCTCGACCGTGCGCGCCTACAACCTGCCGGCGGCGCCCCTGGCGTCAACGCTGAACCAGATCGCCAGCCAGGCCGGCCTGGCACTGACCCTCAACCCGGCGCTGGCGTCGGGCAAGACGTCGGCACCGGTCCAGGGCCAGTTCGATGCACAGGGCGCGCTGCGCGAGGCACTGCGTGGCACCGGGTTGCAGCTGGAACAGAGCAGCGCCGGGACGTTTACCCTGGTGGCGGTGCCGGAAGGTGCGCTGGCGTTGCCCACCACCAACATCACCAGCCAGGGCAGCGATGAAAGTGCCTGGGGCCCGGTCGAGGGCTACCTGGCCAAACGCACCGCCGCCGGCACCAAGACCGACACCGCGCTGGTCGAAGCGCCGCGCTCGATTTCCATCGCCACCCGCGAGCAGATGCAGGACCGCAACGTGCAGAACCTGGATGACGCGGTGAAATACATGCCCGGCATCGTCTCCGCCAGCTACGGCAGCGATACCCGTTATGACTGGATGCGCGTACGCGGCTTCGAACCCACCCAGTTCCTCGACGGCCTGCCACTGCCGCGCGGTGTGTACGCCAACCCGAAAGCCGAAACCTGGAACCTTGACCGCCTCGCCCTGTTGCGTGGCCCGGCCTCGTCGGTGTACGGCCAGACCCCGCCGGGCGGCCTGCTGGACATGGTCAGCCGCCGTCCCAGCGCCGAGCAGAGCAGTGCCATCCAGGTGCAATACGGCAGCGACAACTATCGCCAGATCAACTTTGCCAGTACCGGCAAGCTCGACGAGGAAGGCCGGTTCCTCTATGGCCTCAGCGGCGTGATGCGTGATGCCGGCACCCAGGTCGATCACATCGACAACAAGCGCTACAACATCGCGCCTAGCCTGACCTGGAATATCGACCCTGATACTCAGCTGACCTTCCTGTCGCAGTTCACCCGCGACGATACCGGCACCACCAGCCAGTTCCTGCCGATCCAGGGCACCAAAATCAAATCGCCATTGGGCGAGGTGTCCCACCACAAGAACCTGGGCGACCCGGACTACGAATACTACGACCGCACCTACTATGCGCTGGGCTATGCCTTCGAGCATCGCTTCAACGAGACGTGGCAGTTCAAGCAGAACCTGCGCTATACCAAGTCTGAGTTGTCGTTCCAGACGCTGACCGTGGGTGCCTATCCGTTCACCCAGGTGGAGGCCAATGGTGACGTGGGCCGCACCTCGACCAATGTGGACGAGAACATCGGCCAGTTAGCCCTCGACAATAACTTCCAGGCCGACTTCACCACCGGCGACATCACCCATACCTTGCTGCTGGGCCTGGATCATCAACGCACCGACACCTCGTACCTGTCGATTTTCGGTGATGGGCTGAAGACCAACGTCAACAATCCAATATACGGTCAGCCTATTGTTCGTCCCGCACGCTCCGGTGCGTTCTACGACTACAACCAGAAGACCGTGCAGACGGGTCTCTATATCCAGGATCAATTGGCACTGGATAAATGGCGTCTGACCGTGGGCGGCCGTGAAGACTGGGTGCACCAAGGCACCACCTATTTCAACCAGAACGACGCGACCAATACCGACCGCATCAAGCATTTCAGTGGCAATGCGGCACTAAGCTATGTGTTTGACTCCGGCTTTGTACCCTATATCTCCTACGCCGAATCCTTTCAACCAGCGAGCAACGCCAGCGTCTCAGCCACTGAGTCGTACAAACCCACCGAAGGCAAACAGTGGGAACTGGGTATCAAATATCAGCCTGAGGGTTCAAACACGCTGCTGAGTGCGGCCGTTTACGACCTGACCCAGAAAAACGTTCTGGTGACCACGACTACCGCAGGCAGTATCCCGGTTACTAACCAGACCGGTGAAGTGAAAGTCAAAGGCCTGGAATTGGAAGCTGTGTCAGATGTGACTGAAAACCTCAAAGTCATCGCTTCCTACACCCTGGCAAAATCCGAGGTGCAAAAAGGTGACTACAAAGGCAATCGTCTGCAACTGATGCCAAACCAGCAAGCCGCCCTATGGACGGACTACACCTGGCATACCGGGGTACTCGACGGTTTCGGCGTGGGCTTCGGTGCGCGCTACACCGGCAACACCTACGGAGACCAAGGCAATACCTGGCTGGGCAAGGCCGACGCCTACACAGTGTTCGATGCCGCAGTGCACTACGACCTGGGTCGCCTGGACAACAGCCTCAAAGGTGCATCGGTGAAATTGAACGCCACCAACCTGTTCGACAAAGACTACATTTCGACCTGCGATGGCTTCTACTGCTACTACGGCGACCAACGCAGCGTCGTCGCCAGCGCCACCTACCAGTGGTAATTGGCCAAGGCTAGAACATGAAAAGCAAAACCATCCGCCGCTGGTCCTTTGTCCATACCTGGACCAGCCTGGTCTGCACGGTGTTCCTGCTGCTGCTTGCCCTCACCGGCCTGCCATTGGTGTTTCACCATGAGATCGATCACCTGCTGGGCAACGAGCCGAAACTGGCGCAGATGCCCAACGACACGCAGACGCTCAACCTTGAGCAACTGGTTGACAAGGCCCAAGCCCATCGTCCCGGCGAAGCCTTGCAGTACCTGGCCTGGGATGAGGACGACAAAAACGGCGTGATCGCAATCATGGCCGCCACCGCCGGTACCGAGCCGAATGCGTCCCACACCTTCATGCTCGATGCGCGCACCGGTGAAGCGGTGCAAATGCCGTCGGCCAACGGCGGCTTCACCCTGTTCCTGCTGCGCCTGCACGTGGACATGTTTGCCGGGCTGCCGGGCAAGTTGCTGTTGGCGTTCATGGGCATTCTGTTTGTGGTCGCGATCATCTCCGGCACCGTGCTGTACCTGCCGTTCATGCGCAGGTTGAAGTTCGCCACTGTGCGCCAGGACAAGTCCACCCGCCTGCGCTGGCTCGACCTGCATAACCTGATCGGCGTGGTCACGCTGACCTGGGCGTTGGTGGTCGGCGTGACGGCGTGATCAGCGCCTGCGCCGACTTGATCATCGCCGCCTGGCGCCAGGACAGCCTCAGCGCGATGATCGAGCCCTACGCACACGCCCCGCCGCTGACCCAACGCGCACCGGCCAGCGACTTGCTGAGCATCGCCGCCAAGGCGGCACCCGGCATGCAACCGGACTTCATTGCCTTCCCCGGCACGCGCTTTTCCAGCGAGCATCACTATGCGGTGTTCATGAAAGGCAGCACCCACCTGACGTCGCACTTGCTCACCCCGGTGCTGATCGACGCCAGCACCCTGGCCGTCACCGCCATCGCCGAACGGCCGTGGTACATGGACGCCATGGGCCTGTCCCAGCCGCTGCACTTTGGCGATTATGGCGGCATGCCGATGAAGATCCTCTGGGCGGTGCTGGATGTGTTGACCATCATCGTGCTCGGCAGTGGCGTTTACCTGTGGATCGTGCGGCGCAAGGCGGGCAAGGCATGAAGCCGCGCCAGTCGAACTTCTGGAAGGTGTTTGGCCTGCCGCTGGGGATTGGCGCGCTCAGCGCCGCCGGGTTGTTTGCCGCGTTACTGGGGGATGGGCTGTGGGATTCGCTCAGTTGGGTGGGGCTGGGCGTGCCTGCCGTGATTGGCGTTTGGGGGTTATTCAAGCGGCGCGGCTGAGGGCGCTATCGGGGGCAAGCCCCCTCCCACAGTTGACCGCATTCACAAATCAAAATGTGGTGCCCCCGATGAGGCCCTCAAAAACGCCACCACCCTCGCCAGCCACCGCGCAACCCTCTAGGCTAGCCGCAGCCCATTGAGAGGAATGCCCATGTCCGCCCCCAGCATGACCTTGTTCCATAACCCCGCCTCACCGTTCGTGCGCAAAGTCCGCGTGCTGCTGCTCGAGACCGGCCAGCAGGACCGTGTGGCCCTGCATGCGTGCACGCCGACCCCGGTGAATCCGGACGCCCAGGTGGTGCAAGGCAACCCCGTGGGCAAGATCCCCGCCCTGCGCCTGGCCGACGGCACGGTGCTGCACGACAGCCGGGTGATCCTCGATTACTTCGACCACCAGCACGTCGGTAACCCGCTGATCCCCCGTGACGGCTCGCCGCGCTGGCGCCGTCTGACCCTGGCCTCGATGGCCGACGGCATCATGGACGCGCCGTGCTGGTGCGTTACGAAACCGCCCTGCGCCCGGCGGAGAAACACTGGGATCATTGGCTCGACGAGCAGCGCAACAAGATCAACCGCACCCTCGCCGAGCTGGAGCAGGACGCCCTCGCCGAACTGACCAGCCACTTCGACATCGCCGCCATCAGCGTCGCGTGTGCCCTGGGTTATCTGGATTTCCGCCATCCGGACATGCACTGGCGGTCGGCCAACCCACAGCTTGCCGCCTGGTACGCCGAGGTCAGCCAGCGGCCTTCGATGCAGCAGACCCAGCCGCCGATCTGATATTCACTCCGGGCCAAAGTGGGAGGGGCTTGCCCGCGATTGCGGTATGTCATTCAGCACATCTGTTTGTGAACCATCGCTATCGCGGGCAAGCCCCCTCCCACATTGGGCGATGGTGGTATTGAGGAAGGTGGCGATCCTTGCGGCTAACTGCGCCCCCACTTGCTGATCCTCGCGCAACCCAATCATTGCACCGCCTCCAGATCGAACACCAACGGCTCAGTCCCCTTGCGCTTGCCCACGCCATACCAGTCCAGTTTGCGCGTCAGCACCATCACCGTGCCCAGCAGGCCGAACAGCAGCAGCGAGCCCATCAGCAACGCGTAGTCCTCGGCGCTCAATAGCCCGTACAACAAGCCATACAACGCCGCCAAGCCCGCCGAAAACCCCAGGCCGTGGGCCACACTGCGCAGCACATGGCACACGTAGAAACCAATCAGCAACACACAGGCACTCGCCGAGATCAGGTACGCCAAGGCAAACCCCAGGTGCTCGGACAACGACAACAGCAGCAGGTAGAAAAACGCCAGGGCCACCCCCACCAGTGCATATTGAATCGGGTGCACCGCCAGGCTCTTGAGCACTTCGAACAGGAAGAAGCCGGCAAAAGTCAGCGCGATAAACAGCAGCGCGTATTTGATTGCGCGGTCGCTCTTGAGGTACTGGTCCACCGGGTCGATGAAGTTCACGCCGAAGCTGCGGTTGTTGAAGTCATCACAGCCTTGCGTGTCCAGGCAGGTTTGCAGGGCTTGTTCGAGGTTGGTGGAGAAGAACGAGGTCTGCCAGCTGGCCGTAAAGCCCTTGTCGGTGATCTCACGTTGCGTCGGCAGGAAGTTGCCGATAAAGCTGGGGTGCGGCCAGTTGGAGGTCAGTGACACCTGGCTGGTCTTGCCCACCGGCACCACTTGCAGTTGCTCGGTCCCTTGCAGACGCAAGTCGAAGGCGAAGTCCACCACGGCCGGTTTTTTGCTGTCCTGCTCGGGCAGCGCCACGTGCACGCCCTCGCCCAGCCAATCCACTTGGGAGCCCGGCGAGAACTCCAGCCGCTGGCTGCCCAGCTCGAGTTTCAGTGAGTTTTCAATGCCGCGAATATCGCTGATGCCCACCGCCAGAAAGGCCGGTTCAAACCGGTAGTCGGCAAAGTCTTCGGTGATCCCCAACTGCGCCGGCAGTTCGAAACGCCCGGTGATGCGATTATCGGCATGAAACAACCGCGCCTGGTAAATGCCCCGTGCACGCAGTTCGGTCTGCACCTTGCCGTCGAGTTCAAAACGGTCCGGCAGGAAGTACAGGCGACCGCGTTCTTCACGCGTGACCTCGTAGCGCTTGTTGAGCTTTTCATTGAGCTTCCACTCACGCACGGTCTTGCGATACGGCACTACCATCACCGGCCCGGTAAGACGCTGGGCGTAACTGGAGCTGCGCGCGATGTCCATCAGTACGCCGTCGCGCAGTTGCTGGCGGTCGCTGATGATGCCGTTGATCATCAGCAACGGAATCAGCAACAGCAAAATCAGCAGCGCAATTGCGCCAAGTTTGAAAAGCAGGCTGCGGTTCATGGGTCTCTCCCTGTTTTGATGGACAGAGAGTGAGGCGCGCATGTGGGCGTTTTATGTGGGCAATGTGGAGACTGTGTGGAGATGCAGCACCACCTGCACGCCGCCCGGCACGTTGCCGATCTGCAACGCGCCACCGTGCAGCTTCATCACTTCCTCGACAAAGTTGAGGCCCAGGCCCGTGCTTTTGCGCCCGCTGGCCGGGCGTGGCAGCGAATAAAAGCGTTCGCTCAGACGCGGTAAGGCGTAGTCGGGAATCGGCGCCGCCTGGTTGAACAGGCTCACCTGCACATCGTTGTGCAGCGTCTGTGCGCTGAACTTCAACAGCCCGCCGGAGGGTGTGAAATCCAAGGCATTGTCCAGCAGATTGCCCAAGGCCTGACGCAGCAGGAAGGGCTCGCCGAACACCTTCACATCCGCAGCAATCGCCTGCTCCACACGCAGGCCGGCGCCTTCGATGCGTGCACATTGGGCGCTGAGCACTTCATCGACCAATGCGCCCAGCGCGAGACTCGTCTGTTCTTCCAGCCCCTGGCGTTGTTCCACCTGCGCCAGGTTCAACAGGCGCTCGATCAACTGCTGCAGGCGCGCACTCTCACTGTCGATATTGCCGACAAAGCGTTGCTGCTGTTCGCGGGTCATATCGCCCTGCAACAGCTCCGCCGCGCCGCGAATCGCCGCCAATGGGCTTTTCAATTCGTGGGTCAGGGTGTGCACGTAATGTTCGACGTAGGCCTTGCCCTCGAGCTGCGTGCGCATGTGCTCCACCGCTGTAGATAACTGCTTCAACTCACCGCCACGGTAATACGGCAACTCGGCACGCCGGCCTTCGCTGACCGCTTCGGCGTAGGCCGTCAGGCGTCTCAAGGCCACGCTCAACCACCACGACAACAACGCGCCCAGCAGCAAGCCGAGGATCACCAACCCGGCGCCGTACCACAGCAGGCGCCGCTCGGTGCGGTCGACGTAAGGCTGCAACGAGCTGTTGGGCTTGGCCACGGTGACCACGCCGATGATCTGGCCGTTGTCGCGAATCGGCGCGCCCACGTGCATCACCGACGAGGTGGCGTCATCCGCTTTGCTGCGGGTCGAGCGCGCACCGTATTCGCCACGCAGGGTCAGGTACACGTCGTTCCATTTGGAGTAGTCCTGGCCCACTGCTTCGCCGCTGGAATCGAGCAGCACCGTGCCCTTGGCGTCGGTCACGTAGATACGGTGGTTGACCTGGTTTTTCGGCAGGCCCCAGATGGTCGCGCCCGGCTGGCGATTGCCGTAGGCCTTGAGCAACTGCGGCCAGTGGCTTTGGCCGAGGGTGCGGTTTTTCACATCCTCGCGCAGGATTTCGGCCAACAGGTTGGCGGTGTCCACCAGGGTTTCTTCGGTGGACTGGCGCACGCCGGGGCGGATTTCCTTCATCACCGTGCTGAGCACAAAGTAACCGGTCAGGCCGATGAATAACGCGTACACCAGGAAAATCCGCAGCCCCAGGCGCATCAGCTGTTGCTCGGGCTGTAGCTGTAGCCCAGGCCGCGATGGGTCTGGATCGGTTCGGCCTGCGCGGCCACGGCGCGCAGTTTGCCGCGCAGGCTTTTGATATGACTGTCGATATTGCGCTCATAGCCGGCATCGGCCGGCACGCCCACCGCGTCCAGCAGTTGTTCGCGGCTGAACACACGCTCGGGTTGTTCCAGCAGGCTTTGCAGCAGGCGGAATTCATGGCGCGTGAGGCTCAAGGGCTGGCCGCGATAGCTGATCTGCATGCGTTCCAGGTCCACCTGGAACAGCGCCGGCGCCACACCAGGGCCAACCCGCTTGAGGATCGCCCGCACCCGCGCCGCCACTTCCCGCGGGCTGAACGGCTTGACCACATAGTCGTCGGCGCCGATCTCCAGCCCCACCACGCGGTCGATCTCACCGTCCCGCGCGCTGAGGAACATCACCGGCACATCACTGAAGCGGCGCAATTGCTTGCAGGTTTCAAAACCGCTGATGTCCGGCAGGCCGATGTCGAGGATGATCAGGTCGGCCGGGGTCTGGCGCTGATGCTCCAGCGCCGCCTGGCCAAGGCTCAGCCAGGTGGTGGTGAAACCCTCGCCTTGCAGGGCGAACAGCAGCGTGTCGGCTATCGCCGCTTCGTCTTCGACAATCAGGATGTGGGGCATGGGGGTCCGTCAGCAGTCCGGTTTGTCGGCAGTGTAGCGACGCGCCGGGTTCACCGCTGCGCCAAATTCACGCAGGGCCTTGGCGCCGATCAGCAGCGGGTAGTTGAAGCTGCTGCGGTCGGTGAGGTTGACCTCGACGGTGCGCTTGACGTCGCCCAGGCACATTTCCAGGTCGATCACCGGGCGCTTGGCCACGCTGGCTTCGTCTTTTTCGTCGTCTTCGTCGGCGCGGCTCTTGATCTTGCTGATGCGCGACACCTTGTGTTCGTAGACCTTGTTGGAAGCGTCCTTGCCGCCGAGGCGGAAGCGCACCCAGTCGTCGCCGTCACGGGTGAAGGTCTCGATGTCGCGGGCCGACAGCGAAGCGGTCAGCGCGCCGGTGTCCATCTTGGCCTTGAAGGTTTCGCCGATTTCCGGCAGTTGGATGTATTCGTAGCGACCGTAGAGGGTCGGTTCGGCGGCCATGACGGGCAAGGCGGCAAGGGCGAACGCGGCAAATAGCAGTTTCACGAAGTGATTTCCTCGGAAAGAAGTAGGCGGATTCTAGACCGCAAAGGCAGCACTTAGTTAGATCGTTCGGCGTTTTGCGATTTGGCCTCTGGACTCCGCTCTCTTATCATGGCCCGCCCACACCCTTCCAAGAGTTGCTTATGCGCCGCCTGCTCACCGGCTGTCTGGTTACCCTGCTGCTGTTGCTCAACACGCTGGTCCTGATCGGCCCGCTGATGGTGTTCGCCCTGCTCAAGCTGGTGGCGCCGGGTCGCTCGCGCGACTACATGTCATGGGCGGTGATGTGGATCGCCGAAACCTGGGCCGAGATCGACAAACTGATTTTCGCCCTGTGCATCCCCACCCAGTGGGATATTCGCGGCGGCGAAGACCTGCGCGGCGACACGAGTTACCTGGTGATCAGCAACCACCAGTCGTGGGTGGATATCCCGGCGCTGATCCAGGCGCTGAACCGACGCACGCCCTTCTTCAAATTCTTCCTGAAAAAAGAGCTGATCTGGGTGCCCTTCCTGGGCCTGGCCTGGTGGGCGCTGGATTACCCGTTCATGAAGCGCTACACCAAGGCGTTCCTGGCCAAGCACCCGGAGCTGGCGGGCCAGGATTTGAAGATCACCAAACAAGCCTGCGAGCTGTTCAAGCGCCAGCCGGTGACCGTGGTCAATTACCTGGAAGGCACACGGTTCAGCGAGGCCAAGCGCAAACAGCAGGATTCACCGTTCACTCGATTGCTCAAGCCCAAGGCTGGCGGCGTAGCGTTCGTGCTGGCGGCGATGGGTGAACAGCTGGACGCGATCCTCGACGTCACCGTGGTTTATCCGCAGCAGAAGATTCCGGGATTCTGGGACTTGATCAGCGGCGCGGTGCCGAAGGTGATCATCGATATCCGCACCCGCGAGCTGGACCCGGGGTTGTGGCAAGGGGATTACGAGAATGATCCGGCGTTTCGCCAGACCGTCCAGAACTGGGTGAACCAGCTCTGGAAGGAGAAAGATGCGCGCATCGAGCAACTGCGCGCGGAGAATATTCAGCTGCCGGTGCCCCAGGCTTGAGCCAGCTTGCCCAGCACGGAACTGCTGGCACCCTGGCCGCCCAGGTATTCCAGGATCACCGGGGCAAACTGGCCGATCATGCCGCTGTCCATGCCTAGAGCGCTGAACGCGGTGTTCAGGTCGTTAGTGTCTTTTACGTTACCCAGCAGGCCGCCCAGGCCGCTGGTCTTGCTGCCGCCGGTCTGTCCGAGCAAGCCACTCAAGGCGCCGAGGCTGCCCAGGGCATTGTCGCCGGACAGCTTGTCCAGCCCCGGCACGCTCTTGGCCAGTTGCGAATAGTCGTTGCCGCCCAGTTGGTTCTTGGCCAGCCCCAGCATGGCACCGGTACCGCCGATGGCTTGTTCGGGCGTGACATTCAGTTGCGAGGTCAGTGCGGTCAACAAGCCGGCCGTCTCGGACGACGGTGCGGCGGCAGCGGCCTTGTTGTTACCCCCCTGCATGCCGGAAATGGCATTGGCCGCATCGCCAAGGCTGAAGCCTGCGGCGAACACGGGAGTGGCCGCGAGGGTCATCAGGCAGGAAAGGGCAAAGCCACGTGAAATCTTCATGGGGACAACCTCTGGGTATAGGGCGAAAGCAGGCGTTGGACTGGATAGCCGGCACATTGTTCCGGGCCGCTCCAAACACTACAAAACCTATGTGGGAGGGGTTTGCTCAGGGCGGACAGATGCAGCTATCGTGCTTGCAGGCTTAAACACCCGATGCAAAAAGGGCGACCCGCAGGCCGCCCCTTTCATTGACACCCAGCGCGTTACGCCGCGCTGAACAGTTTGTGCGGATCAATCACAAACTTCTTCGGCACGCCCGCATCAAACTCGCCATACCCACGTGGCGCATCATCCAGGCTGATGACCTGCACGCCAACGATTTCGGCAATGTTGATGCGGTCCCACATGATCGCCTGCATCAACTGGCGGTTGTACTTCATCACAGGCGTCTGCCCAGTGTGGAAGCTGTGGGATTTAGCCCAGCCCAAGCCAAAGCGGATGCTCAGGCTGCCCATTTTTGCGGCGGCGTCGACGGCACCTGGATCTTCGGTGACGTACAGGCCAGGGATACCGATCTTGCCGGCCACGCGCACTACGCCCATCAGCGAGTTGAGCACCGTGGCCGGGGCTTCGGCCTTGACGCCGTCGTGGCCGTGGCCGCGTGCTTCAAAGCCTACGCAGTCGACGGCGCAGTCCACTTCCGGCTCGCCGAGCAGGGCGGCGATCTGCTCGTGCAGCGGGGTGTCGGTGGACAGGTCGGCAATTTCGAAACCCTGGGCCTTGGCGTGGGCCAGGCGGATCGGGTTGACGTCGCCGATGATCACCACCGCCGCGCCCAGCAGGCGTGCAGAGGCGGCAGCGGCCAGGCCGACCGGGCCGGCGCCCGCAATGTACACCGTGCTGCCTGGGCCTACGCCGCAGTCACAGCGCCGTGGTAGCCGGTGGGCAGAATGTCGGAGAGGCAGGTCAGGTCACGGATTTTTTCCATGGCCTTGTCGCGGTCAGGCAGTTTGAGCAGGTTGAAGTCGGCATACGGCACCAGCACGTATTCGGCCTGGCCGCCGGTCCAGTCGCCCATGTCGACATAGCCGTAGGCACCACCGGCACGCGCCGGGTTAACGGTGAGGCACACGCCGGTGTGTTGCTCTTTGCACGAACGGCAGCGGCCGCACGCCACGTTGAACGGTACCGAAACCAGGTCGCCGAGTTTCAGGTTTTCGACGTCGCTGCCCTTCTCGATCACTTCACCGGTGATCTCGTGACCGAGCACCAGGCCGGTCTGGGCAGTAGTGCGGCCGCGCACCATGTGTTGGTCGGAGCCGCAGATGTTGGTGGAGACCACGCGCAGGATGACGCCGTGCTCAATCTTCCTGCCACGGGGATCCTGCATTTTGGGATAGTCGATTTTCTGTACTTCGACCTTGCCGTTGCCGAGATACACGACACCACGATTACCAGACATGCTTTCACCTCGCTGTTGTTTTTATGGAACTGCGTTGCCCGTTGGGGCAGCGCGTTAAGTGCTCGGGTACAGATGCTGTTGCTTGTGTTGTTTGTAAGGGCCTCATCGGGGGCAAGCCCCCTCCCACATTGGATTTGTGAACACAGTCAAATGTGGAGGGGCGGTGCG